>NZ_LIQY01000648.1 GCF_001418495.1 Streptomyces pathocidini
CCCCCACAACCCCCGCCGCACCGTCCCGCGCCACCGTCGCCGCATCATCCCGCGCCACCGTCGGCTCGCCGGTGCCCGGGGTGCCCGCGTGGGGCGGCAGTGCCTCTCCCGCCGCCGCCACGCGCGCGTGCCTGCTCAGTCGCGGCTCACGGCCGTCCGGGGATCCGGGCCGGAGCTCGTACGAGGCCTCGGCGCCGAGGAGGGTGCGGCGTTCGGCGTTGTACGAGCGGGAGAGGAGGTCGTCCAGTGGGACCGTGCCGGGACCTTCGGCGTCCCCGTACCACGCCTCGCGGTCGGCCATCGCGAGCTTGGTGCCCTCGATGAGCCGGTGCACGTAGGCGGCGGAGCCGTAGTCGAGCCCGGCCGGGTCGTCGGGGAGCAGGGCGAGCTGCTGGAGGAAGACCGGGCCCTGGGACCAGCCGCCCGCCTTGCACACGGTCCAGCCGTTCCAGTCGTACGCGGCCGGGTCCTCGTAGGTCGCCGAGAACGCGGCGAGGTCGCCGCCGGTGAGGGTGCCGGTGTGGCGCTCGCCGGAGGTGTCCATGGTGGGACGGGCGGCGGCCTCGGCGAGCGCCTCGGCGANNCCCGGCGCCGGGGGCCTGCCGTCGGGGAGGTAGAGCTTGGCGGAGTCGGTCCACTCGGTCTCGAGGAGTTCGCGGACGGTCTCGACGGTCCGGCCGACCCGTTCGACGGGCGGGTGGCCGTCCTCGGCGTACCCGATGGCGTAGGTGAGGACCTCGGAGAGCCGCCGTGTGCCGTGGTCCCTCAGGAGCAGCAGCCACGCGTCGAAGGCGCCGGGCACGGCGGCGGCCAACGGGCCGGTGCCGGGGACGAGTTCGAGGCCGAGGGAGGTGTAGTGGCCGATGGTGGCCCCCGCGGGGGCCGGACNNGCGTTGCCGCCGTCCTCCAGGACCGCCATGGCGGACTGCGAGGCCAGCCAGTGGGTCGAGGACACCATGCCGAAGGTGCCCTGGAGGGTCGGACGGGTGGTGAACATGGGCCTCTCACCTCGTTGTTTGCGCAATTGTTCCGCGCATCGGCCGCATGGGGCGATGCTCGGGTCGGATCCTGGGGGGAATCCGGGGAGTTGGGCCGGGCCCCCCTCTCCCGTCCACTTCCCCAGCAGGGCTATCGATCACCCTGCGCCCCTCCTTCCCCGCCTGCTGGTCACTGCTGCATCCTCGGGTCCTGGGTGGGGTCGGCGTACATGGCCGGGCAGCCTTGATCTATCGCTGCGGGGCGCAGTTCGTAGTGCCAGGATTCGTTGCGGTAGATCTGGCACAGCCCGTAGCCGGCGCCGTGCTCGGACAGCCACGCCGCGGCACCGTAGGGACCGATGTCGACCGCGTCCCCCGACACGTGAGCAGAGGTCTCCGCGGTGGCCACCCACCGGGCGGCCTCCTCCTCGGATCCGTACTTGGAGACCGCCTCACGAAGAAGCTGCTCCTGATACTCCGGGGAACGCCAACCGCTGTTGACGTGGAACACGACGCCGACATCCGCGGCAGCCCTCGCGGCCTGACGCAGGGCCTTGAGCAGAGCTGGATCAAGCTTGGCCACCGCAGGAACCCCGTCGTCGAAGACCGTCGTGCCGTCGGGGACGACACCGTCGGCCGCGCCGAGCGCACCACTGGTCTCACTGCGGCGACCGCCTTGATGTGGTGTGGCCGCCGAGGACGGGGACGAGGTCGGGGTGGGG
>NZ_LIQY01000649.1 GCF_001418495.1 Streptomyces pathocidini
GGGTAGCCGTAGGGCTGGCCCTGCGGCGGCTGCCCTTGCGGGGGCGGGCCCTGCGGCGGCTGCGCGTAGGGGTTGTTCGGATCCGGGTGGCTCACCTGGGGATCTCCTCCGAGCGGTTCTACGGGGACGCGCGCGCCGCACGGAGGTGGGAGGAAGAAGCGGCCCGCCCCCCGTACTGCCGCGGTGATTCTCTGCCGGGTCATCCTAGATGCCAGGCCCTGATTGGTACCCGGGCCGTTCCATCCGGGAGGATGGAGGCATGACCGCCCAGATTCTCGATGGCAAGGCCACCGCCGCCGCGATCAAGTCCGAACTCGTCGCCCGTGTCGAGGCGCTCAAGGCCCGTGGCGCCACGCCCGGCCTCGGGACGCTGCTGGTCGGCGAGGACCCCGGGAGCAAGTGGTACGTGGCGGGCAAGCACCGCGACTGCGCCGAGGTCGGCATCGCCTCCATCCAGCGCGAACTGCCCGAGACCGCGACCCAGGAGGAGATCGAGGCGGTCGTACGGGAGCTGAACGAGCACCCGGCCTGCACCGGCTACATCGTCCAACTCCCGCTCCCCAAGGGCATCGACGCCAACCGCGTCCTGGAACTCATCGACCCGGCCAAGGACGCCGACGGGCTGCACCCGATGAACCTCGGCCGACTCGTCCTCAACGAGGCCGCGCCGCTGCCCTGCACCCCCAACGGCATCCTCCAACTGCTGCGCCGCCACGGCGTCGAGACCAACGGCGCGCACGTGGTCGTGGTCGGCCGCGGGGTCACCGTCGGCCGCTCGATCGGGCTGCTGCTGACCCGCAAGTCGGAGAACGCGACCGTGACGCTGTGCCACACCGGCACCCGCGACCTGTCCGCGCAGCTGCGCCAGGCCGACATCGTCGTGGCGGCCGCGGGATCCCCGCACATCGTGAAGCCGGAGGACGTGAAGCCGGGCGCGGCCGTGCTGGACGTGGGCGTCAGCCGGGACGAGAACGGCAGGATCGTCGGCGACGTGCACCCGGGTGTGGCGGAGGTGGCCGCCTGGCTGTCCCCGAACCCGGGCGGCGTCGGCCCGATGACCCGGGCCCTGCTGCTGCAGAACGTGGTCGAAGCCGCCGAGGCCGAAACCGCTGCCGCGGCGGGATAACGGGGAGGAGCGGCAGGTGGCTGCCGAAGCCAACGCGAACGGTGGGGCCCGGACGCCGGGCCAGCGGCCCGACTCGCCCGCGCCCGGCCACGGCGGGCAGGCGAAGGACGTCGGGGGCGGGGAACGCCGGGGTCCGGAGGAGCGCCGGGATTTGAGGGGGCGTCGCGGTCCGGAGGAGTACTCGGATCTGGGGGAGCGTCGCGGTTCGGAAGAGCGCCGGGATTCGGGAGGCCGTCGCGGTCCGGAGGAGCGCCGGGACTTGGGGGAGCGTCGCCGCGGTTCGGAGGAGCTGGGCGAGTCCGTGAGAGGTTCCGGTGAGAGGCCGGCGCCCGGCGGGACCGGCCCCCGTGATGCGCGGGACGGCGAAGCCCGGACCGCCCCCGCCAGCCGCCGGTTTCCGCGGGTCACGCGGGACACCGCGCGGCCGCAGGGCGGCGGACGGGCGGCGTCCGGGCACGCGCCCGCGCCCGTACGGCAGTGGCCGCTGCTGAGCGTGCTGGGCGGGACGGCCGTCGGCCTGGCCGTCGTCGCGGCCGACTTCGCCCGCGTCGGCATCCTCATCGTGGGGCTCGCGCTGCTCGCGGGCGCGGTCATGCGCTGGTCCCTGCCCTCGGTCGGCATGCTGGCCGTACGGTCCCGGTTCACCGACGTGGTCATCTACGGGGTGCTGGGCGCGGTGATCCTGCTGCTGGCGCTGATGGCGCAGCCGGACCCGTGGCTCGATCTGCCGTGGCTGGAGGACCTGGTCCACTTCACGGTGCGCTGACCCCGCCTGATCCTTGCGGGGCCGCTGATGCCTCGCGTCTCCCGGCGCCTGCGTCTCCTGGTGCCTCGCGCCTTCCCGGTCCGGCGGTGTGCGGGCGCGTCACTTGTGCGCCGGGGGGCCGAGGTTCGCGTTCGCTTCACGGCTTCACGGCTTCACGGCGCGTTGATGCGCCGGGCCTTCCGGTCCCCGCCGGTACACGGCCGCGCGGTTCGTGGCGCCGTGCCGCCGGTGCGTCGTCCCGTCGGTGCGCTGCGCCGCACGCGCGCCGTGCCGTCCGTGCGCCGGGGGTGAACCGTGCGCCAGGGGCGAGGTCCGCTGGCATGTGCGGGGAGCCGAGTACCTTTTGTCGCGAATGATCCACGCCGCGTGAGAGGGACGAAGCACCCCTATGGCCAAGATCAAGACAGCCGAACCCGTCGTCGAGCTCAACGGCGACGAAATGACGCGCATCATCTGGCAGTTCATCAAGGACCAGCTGGTCCTGCCGTACCTGGACGTGGAACTGCTCTCCTTCGACCTCGGCATCGAGCACCGCGACGCCACCCGCGACCAGGTCACCGCGGACGCGGCAGAGGCGGTCCGGGAGCACGGCGTCGGCGTCAAGTGCGCCACCATCGCGCCGGACGCGGCGCGGGTCGAGGAGTTCCACCTCAAGGCCCGGTACCGCTCGCCGGTCGCCACCCTCCGCGACGCCCTCGGCGGCGCGGTCTTCCGCGAGCCGATCCTCCTGCCCGGGGTGGCTCGGCTCGTCCCCGGCTGGACCCGGCCGATCGTCGTCGGCCGCCACGCGTTCGGCGACCAGTACCGCGCGGCCGAGTTGAGGATCCCGGGCGAGGGCACGCTCACCCTGACGTTCACGCCGAAGGGCGGCACCGGCGCGGAGCCGGTCGAGCTGGAGGTGTGCGAGTTCCCGGGCGCCGGGGTCGCGCTGGCCATGTACAACCTGGACGCCTCGATCCGCGACTTCGCGCGCGCCTCGTTCCGCTACGGGCTGGCGCACGGCTTCCCGGTCTACCTGGCCACGAAGAACACGGTCCTGAAGAAGTACGACGGCCGCTTCAAGGACCTCTTCCAGGAGGTGTTCGACGCCGAGTTCGCCGCCGACTACGCGAAGGCCGGTCTCTCGTACGAGCACCGGCTCGTGGACGACATGGTCGCCGACGCGCTCGGGGCCGAGGGCGGGTACGTCTGGGCGTGCAAGAACTACGACGGCGACGTGCAGGCCGACTTCGTCGCGCGGGGGTTCGGCTCGCCCGGGCTGATGACGTCCGTGCTGACCTCGCCGGACGGGCGGACGCTCCTGGCGGAGGCCGCGCACGGCACGGTCACCCGCCACTACCGGCAGCACCAGCAGGGAAGGGCGACGTCGACCAACCCCATCGCGTCCGTCTTCGCCTGGACGCGGGGGCTCGCCCACCGCGGGAAGCTCGACGGGACGCCCGAGGTCGTGGAGTTCGCGGGGACGCTGGAGGAGGTGTGCGCGGAGACCGTGGGGGAGGGGCTGATGACGCGGGATCTGGCGCGGCTGGTCTCCCGGGAGCAGCCGTGGCTCACCACGGAGCAGTTCCTGGAGGCGCTGGACACGGGGTTGCAGAAGCGGATGGCTGCGCTCTGACGGATCGTCGGGCGGTGACCGCGGTGGTTGCGCGCTGCGCGGTGCGGTGGCTGGGGTTCCGGGGGCTGCCTGGCGGAGCCCGTCCTCTCCCCCGGGGGAGGACGGACCCCGCCACCCCTCGAGGATCTTGGCCCGCCCCGACCGTCTCAAGGGTTACCCACGGTCTGTGGCGAGCCAGTGACCAACCAGTGAAGAAC
>NZ_LIQY01000065.1 GCF_001418495.1 Streptomyces pathocidini
GCGGGAAGCGGGGCGGCCGGGATCCTGGCGGGCATCCGGCCGCCCCGCTTCCCGCGCCGCAGCGTGGACATCACCGACCACGGCGCCGTCGGCGACGGGGCCACCGACTGCACGGAGGCCTTCCGCGCCGCGATCGCCGCCTGCGCCGAGGCGGGTGGCGGCCGGGTCGTCGTGCCGCCGGGGACGTGGTTCACCGGGGCCGTCCACCTGCGCGACAACATCGACCTGCACGTGTCCTCCGGCGCCACGGTCCGCTTCAGCCGCGACCCGGCCGCGTACCTGCCGGTCGTACACACCCGGCACGAGGGCATCGAGTGCCGCAACTACTCCCCCTTCGTCTACGCCCACGGCTGCCGGAACATCGCGCTCACCGGCGGCGGCACGATCGACGGCCAGGCCGACGCCACCCACTGGTGGGACTGGACCAAGGGCCAGAACGGCGGGGTCTCCCCCGAGAAGGTCGACAAGCTCGCCCTCGCCGCCTGGGCGGAGCAGGGCGTTCCGGTGGCCGAGCGGGTCTTCGGCGCCGACCACCACCTGCGGCCGAGCCTGATCCAGTTCTACGACTGCCGGGACGTCCTGATCGAGGGGGTGACGGTCAAGGACTCCCCGATGTGGAACATCCACCCGGTGCTCTGCCGCAACGTGACCATCCGCGGGGTCACCGTCGACAGCCCGCATGGCCCGAACAACGACGGCTGCAACCCGGAGTGCTGCGACTCCGTGCTCATCGAGGACTGCGTGTTCGACACCGGGGACGACTGCGTGGCGTTCAAGGCGGGCAAGAACGCCGACGGCCGCCGGGTCGGCGCCCCCTGCCGCAACGCCCTGGTGCAGCGCTGCGAGATGCGCGACGGCCACGGCGGGGTCACGATCGGCAGCGAGACGACCGGCGGCGTCGCCAACGTCCTGGCCCGCGACTGCCGGATGGACAGCCCGCTCCTCGACCGCGCCCTGCGGATCAAGTCCAATCCGGAGCGCGGCGGTTACGTCCGCGACATCGTCTTCCACGGCATCACCGTCGGGACGGTCGGCGACTCCGTGATCGAGATCGCGCTGGACTACGAGGGCATCGGCAGCGGCGCGTACTACCCCGATGTGCGCGGCATCGAGGTGCACCGCCTCACCGCCCAAACCGGCCCGCTGGCCTGGTACTTCATCGGCAACGACGCCAACCCCGTACGGGACGTGCTGCTGCACGACTGCGCCTTCACTGACATGACGGACACGGAGGAGCCCCGGCCGTACGTGACGCGGAACGTCGAGGGGCTCGTGCTGCGCAGGGTCACCGTCAACGGGGAGGAGGTGCGCACCGCATGACCGGCGAACGGACAGCAGCAGCTCCCTCCGACTCCGCGGTGCCCTCCGGCTCGGCCCCCCTGTCCGACGCGTCCGCCCCCTCCGGCTGGCACCTCGCCGACGCCCTGCGGGAGCGGGTGGCCCCACCGCGCTTCCCCGACCGCGAGTTCCCCGTCACCCGCTACGGCGCGCGCGGCGACGGCCGCACCGACTGCACCGAGGCGATCCGGCGCGCCGTCGCGGACTGCCACGCGGCGGGTGGCGGCCACGTGACCGTTCCCCGCGGCACGTACGCCACCGGGGCGATCCACCTGCTCAGCAACGTCGACCTGCACGTCGAGGCGGGCGCGCGGCTGGCGTTCAGCCGCGACCCCGCCGCGTATCTGCCGGTCGTGCTCAGCCGGTTCCAGGGCGTCGAGTGCTACGCGTACTCGCCCTTCATCTACGCCCACGGCCAGGAGAACATCGCGGTCACCGGTGCCGGGACGCTCGACGGGCGGGCCGACGAGACGCACTGGTGGCCCTGGTCCGGCCAGGAGGAGTTCGGCTGGCGGCCCGGCATCCCGCAGCAGGAGGACGACTGGCCCGCGCTGTGGCGGCAGGCGGAATACGGCGTGCCGGTCACCGAGCGGGTCTACGGGGCGGGCCACTGGTTCCGGCCCAACTTCATCGAGCCGTACGGCTGCAGGAACGTCCTCATCGAGGGCGTCACCATCATCCGCTCCCCGATGTGGGAGATCCACCCGGTGCTCTGCAGCAACGTTCTCGTGCAGGACGTCGTCATCGACAGCCCGGGCCCCAACAACGACGGCATCGACCCGGAGTCCTGCCGGGACGTGGTGATCCGCCGCTGCACCATCAACGCCGGGGACGACTGCATCGCCATCAAGTCGGGGCGGGAGGCCGACGGCCGGCGGGTGAACGTTCCCAGCGAGAACATCCTCATCGAGGACTGCGACCTGCGGCACCGCTACGGTGCCATCACCCTCGGCAGCGACCTGACCGGCGGCGTGCGCAACGTGTTCGTCCGCAACTGCCGGATCGGCGGCCCCGGGCTCTACTTCGGCCTCTACATCAAGACCAACTCCGTACGCGGCGGCTTCGCCGAGAACATCCACCTGGACGGCATCACAGTCTCCAACCTCACCAAGGAGTTCGTCACCTGCGACTTCTTCCGCGGCGAGGGCGACAGCGGGGACCAGACCCCCGTCGTGCGGAACATCGACATCCGCAACGTCACGGTGGGCCGCGCCCGGCGTGCGCTGCTCGCGCGCGGGTACGAGCGCTCCCGGATCGAAGGGCTGCGCCTGACCGACTGCGCCTTCGGCGAACTGGCCGAGGGGGACCGGCTGGAGAACGTCGAGGGGCTCGTCCTCGACAACGTGACGAGGAACGGGGAGCCGATCGCCCATGAGCCCTGACGCCACGGACACCGCCTCCGCTGACGCCACCGACGCCGACACCGGCACCGGCACCGTTGACGCCGCCAACGCTGCTTTCGCTGCCGGGACCCTGGGCGCCGGGGTGCCGGGGCGCTACGACCTGTGCCCCTGGCAGTTCTTCGGCTCGGCCTCCGAGGAGGAGCTGCGAGAGCAGACCGAGTGGCGGCAGCGGCTCGTCAAACGGCTCGCCGGGCACGGCGGCGAGGCGGTCCTCGACGAGCGGACCTTCGTATCGCCCTGGGCCGGGGTCTTCACCGACCGCCTCCACCTGGGAGAACGCTCCTACATCGCCGCCCACGCCTATGTCACCGACGACGTGGAGCTGGGCCGGAACTGCACGATCAACCCGTACGCGACCGTCCGCGGCAAGGTCCGGGCTGGCGACGGCGTACGGATCGGCGCGCACAGCTCGGTGCTGGGGTTCAACCACTCGATCGCGCCCGACCGGCCCGTCCACAAGCAGCCGCTCACCTCGACCGGGATCGTCATCGGCGACGACGTGTGGATCGGCTCGAACGTCGTCGTGGTCGACGGGGTCACCATCGGCGACCACTGCGTCATCGGCGCGGGCGCCGTCGTCACCAAGGACCTCCCGCCGTGGTCGATCGCCGCCGGGAACCCCGCCCGGCGCATCCGCGACCGGCGGGAGGGCGGAACGGGCCGTACGGGACGGACGGACGGCCCCGGCCTCGCGGACGGCCCCGGCCTCGCGGGCGGCCCCAGCCCGGCGGACGGCGTGAGCGCCCGAACCGGTGCCGGGGCGGCGGCTCCCGCACACGAAGCCGCCGGAACGCCAACTGCCGTCAGCGCGGGCCGCGTCGAGCACACCAACCTCGCCGTCGAGCACACAAACCGCACCCTCGCGACGAGCCTCGACACGCAGCCGAGTCGCTTCGCCGACACCGACGCGGGTACCAACGCGAGCGCGGGCGCCGACGCAGGCGCCGGCGAGCGCGCGGACCGCACCGTCGCGACGAGCCTCGACTCCCGGTTGGCGCGTTTCGCCGACCGGGCCCGCGAGCAGGCGGCCCAACTGCTGGAGCGCTGCCGGGAGGAGGACACCGAAGGCCGTCCCGCCTTCGTGGACCGCCCGGGCGCGCCCCGGACCGTCCGCGCCGTGTGCGACGCGGTCGAGATCGCCCAGCTGCTGCTCGGCGCTCCCCCGCCGGGCAGCTCGGGCGAGGACCTGACCGCGTACCTGCGCGGGCTCCAGGACCCGGAGACGGGCCTCGTACCGGAACTCGGGAGCGATCCCAGGTCGGCCACCGGCACCGAACTCGCCGCCGAGCGGCCGACGTTGGACGACGACGCGGCGATGTACCACATCCTCTGCGTCGGCTACGCCCTCGACCTGCTCGGCTCCCGCTTCGAGCACCCCGTGCGGGCCGTCCACGCACTGCGGCCCGCGGAGCTGCGGACCCGGCTCGACCGCCTGCCGTGGCGCACCCAGGCCTGGCGCAGTGGCCACTGGGTGGACGGCGTGAGCACCGCGATCCTGCGCAACATCGAGGGCTTCGGGCTGCGCGCGGAGTCGGCCGAGACGCTCTTCGGCTGGCTGCTCGTCAACGCCGACCCGGGCCACGGCCTGTACGGGCGGCCCGGCGCGGCCGACCGGTGGCTGCAGCCCGTCAACGGCTTCTACCGGTTGGCGCGCGGCACCTTTGCCCAGTTCGGGCTGCCCGTCCCGTACCCCGAGCGGGTCGTGGACACCGTGCTGGCCCACGCCCGGGACTCCGCGTTCTTCGGCCCCGACCGGGGCACCGCGTGCAACGTGCTCGACGTGATCCACCCGTTGTGGCTGTGCGCCCGGCAGACCGGACACCGGCGGGCCGAGGGCCAGGACTGGGCGCGCGGGCAGCTGCTGCGGCTGCTCGACCGCTGGCGGGACGGGCAGGGGTTCAGCTTCGCGCTGGAGCCGGGCGGCACCCGCGACCGTACGCCCGGCCTGCAGGGTACGGAGATGTGGCTGGCCATCACCTGGCTGCTGGCGAACCACTTGGGCATCAGCGGGGCTCTCGGCTACCGGCCGTCCGGCATCCACAGACCGGCACCGGCCCGGATCGGGCTGGACTGACGCGGCGGCCCGGCGCGCCCCCACCCGCGCGACCCTCACGGCCGCACCGGTCGGTCTGCGGGTGGCGGCGGACGGCGACGGCGCCGTCCGTTCACCGCCCGCCGCCCGCCAGGGCACCCCGCATGCGCAGTGCGTTGGAGAGGACCTGGGCGGTGACCCAGGAGGGGTTCCAGGTGTTGCTGGTGCCGCGTACCTGCCAGTTGGTCGGGTAGAAGCCCTCGCCCTGCTCGCCCGGGCCCGCGAAGTCCCACGCGCCGGGCTCGGTGCAGATGCCCTGCCCGAACGCGTACAGGACCAGCTCGGCTAGCCGGGCGTAGTCGGGCCGTCCGGCCTCCTCACCGAACCGCCACAGCTCGTAGGCGGGGAAGAACACGTCCAGGTGGTGGTTCTGGACGCTGACGCCCGGCCAGCCGACGGCCGAGAACCCGCGCTCGCGCAGGGGCGAGCCGGGCGGGAACTCGGGGTTCCACTGGTAGACCCAGGTGAGCAGCCAGTCGGCGGCGGCCTCGGCCCACTCGCGGTGGCGCGGCTCGCCGGTCAGCGACCACAGCGCTTCGGCGCAGAGGAAGAAGGCGATTCCGGCCTCCTTGTCCTCGCACACGGCGTCGAGGGTGGCGCGGGCGAAGGGCAGCGAGAAGTCCTCGGCGTGGCGTCTCTGGTAGCGCTCCACCAGCTCGGCGGCGTGCCGGAGGAGTTGCTCGTCCCCGGTTACGCCGTAGGTCTTGAGGAGGGCGAGCACGCACGGCAGTCCGGCCGCGCCGGGCGGTTCCGGGTCGGGGGTCCCGTCGAGCCGCCAGCCGAGCGGGAGGACGCCGTTCGGCAGGGTGCTCCGGACCACGAGGTCCGCGCCTTCGCGGAGGGCCTCGACCCAGCGGCCGGGGACTTCCTGGGAGTGTTCCCCCAACAGACCGATGACATCGGCCAGATCGCCCAGGTTGTCGCCGTAGGCGCGCGCGGAGACGAACGTACGGCCGTCCCGCTGGAAGCCGGACCAGCTGCCGTCCTCGACGTTGTGGAAGCTCAGCCGCAGGCCGGGCGGCGCTCCGGTGCCGCTGCCGTCCAGGTAGAAGTCGACGGCGCGGCGGCAGCGGTCGACGCGCCGGGGCACGCCGCCTTCCAGGCCGAGCCGGGCGTCGCACCAGGCGAGTTTGAGGCACTGCCCTGTCCAGCCGTACATGAAGCCGGGGGTGTGGCCGGGGCCGGGGAACTTGAGGTATCCGGCCACTCCTGCTCGCTCGTACCAGCGGCGGTCCATGGCCATCGTCTTGTGACGGACGATCTCGTCGAGCGACAGGGGCCGTTCGCCGACGGGCCCGTACAGCCGGAGCCCTTGGTGCACCATGTCGCGGAAGCCGTGTCCCGGGCGGCGGGGACGGCCCCAGTCGAGGGCGTGGCGGGTGGTGAACTGGCCCTTCTCCGCTCCGAGTTGACGATATCCTGCGCTGTCGCCGCAGGGGGCGGTGGCGCCCTTGTGGACGTAGCGGATGTCCGGGGCGCCGTTGAGCATCACGGGGCCGCTGAGGGCGGCCAGGGAGAGCAGGCCGTTCCGTACGACGGCGCCCAGGGAGCCGTCGCCGGGGTCGAGGGAGTAGAGGGCCAGTTGGCGCGGCCCGCCGGCGTTTCCGTCCCACTCGGTGTGGACGCACGGGACGGGCAGCCGGTGCTCCTCCACGACCACACCGCCGTATGGCTCCGTGCCCAGTTTCGGCACGGTGCGGGTGGGGTCGGAGGACGGGTTGTCGCGGTAGAGGACCTGCGGGAGCGTCACCATCTCGGGCGAGGAGCCGGGCAGTTCGAGGAGCAGGCCGACGGCGAGGTCGGTGAGGGGGGCGGCGGGTTGGCCAGTCCGTCGGGCCGGGTCAGCCTCTTCCGCTCTCCCGCCCGAGGCAGCCGGGTCGGCCCCTTCGGCTCCCCCGGCAGGTTCGGTCAGAACCGCTGGACCTGCTGGACGAGACCAGGTGATCTCCGTACACAGCAGGCCCTCCTCGAAAGCGAAGGCGATCTCGGCGTCGAGTACGCCGACGGAGCAGCGCACGACGAGCCGATCGCCGTCGCGGATCACAACGGCATTCCGCACCCCCGGGTGCGTCGGCCGCCACGGCCGCCCAGTGGAGACGAGCAGCATCGCAGACAACTCACCGACGAAGAAAGCCTCGCCGTCCCCCTTGATGAGCAGCCGCACGCAGGGGCTCCCGCCCCCGGTGTCGACCTCCAGAACCTTCCCGCTCCCCTCGTCCCGAAGAACCAGCTGTCCCGCGGATCCCGCCATATCCCAAAACCCCATTCCCGCACGGGTGTTGACGCCCATGGCGCCCGGCTGGACCATAGTGGCATTCGAGTGGCATGCCAGTGGAGTTCGCAAATCAGCCACAGCAGCTGCCAGATCCTCCCCGAGAAGTGGAGTGTGACATGAGCGAAGGGTCCGGTGCCGAGGAGCACCCCCGCCGGCTGACGCGCCGGAACTTCGTCGCGGCCAGCGCACTGGCCGGGTCGGCCGCCCTGGGGGGCGCCGCGATCCTGGCCCCGGAGAGCGCACGGGCGCAGACACCAGCGGATCCGGGAAGCCGGTATGCCACCAGGGCGGGCGCGGCGTGCACCCCGGTCCCCAACCGGTACAACAAGCCGTTCGAGGTCTGCGACGACGAGATCTTCATCTTCATGGCGAACTACAAGCCCTTCGAGAACGAGGGCTTCTTCTACGAGGTGATCGGCAAGAAGCTCGCGGAGAAGTTCCCGGACATCAAGTTCAAGGCCTGCACCTGGGACTACCCGATCCGGTACGAGGATCTCAAGGCGGCCGGGGTCGTCCCGGACATCATCCTCGAAGACCCGCGCCGGCGCATCGACCGCGACCTGGAGCCCCTGGGCTGGGTGGAGGACCTCACCGACAAGGTCGACGTCGACGGCCTCAGCCCAGCCGCGGTCGAGCTGGTCAAGTCCCGTTCGGACGGCGGGATGTACGGCGTCCCGCTGTTCAACGACGACTTCGTGCTCATCTACAACAAGAAGATCTTCGATGACCGCGGAGTCAAGCACCCCAAGCCCGGCATGACGTACGACGAGGCCTACAAGCTGGCCAAGAAGTTGACCTACGAGAAGGACCTCAAGGCGTACAAGGGCTATCTCCAGCACCCGGACACCTACCTGTACTTCAACCAGCTCGGCCTCTACCCCTTCGTGCCCACCGGCAGCGAGAACCCGGCGCCGGGGGACGTCAAGATCAACGTCACCTCCGAGCCCTGGATGCGGCTCGCCGACAACATGGAGCGCTTCCTGCTCATCCCGCGCTGCACCTTCACCACGGTGGACGACGTGCGGTTGAAGGGCCGTGTGGCCATGGCCGTCGACAGGCTCTGGAAGTTCATGGGGTACAACCTCAACGAGCACTACATCCCGGACGGCGACGAGGACGAGTGGAAGGGACAGTGCGAGAACCTCGACCTCGGTGTCTCGTCCGTTCCGGTCCTGGGCGGGAAGGACCAATACACCTACCAGCCCAACACCATCGCCGCGTTCCTGCCGCCGCAGTCCCGCAAGAAGGAGCAGGCGCTGGAGGTCGTCAAGTGGCTGATCTCCGAGGAGGCCCAGGTCGAACTGTCCAGGCACGGCATCAAGCCGGCGCGCGAGTCCGACGCCATAGTCTCCGCCTTCGGCGAGGCTATCCCGGAGCTCCAGGGCATCGACACCTCGGGCGTCTTCTGGGGCGAGAACGCGACAGTCCGCGACTACGAGAACACCGAGTACTGGGACTTGCAGGACCTCGCCTTCCGCCACTACGTCCTCGAGGACTGCCTGTCCGCGAGGTCCGCCCTGACCGTCGCGGAACGCGAGGGCTTCCCGGCCTACATCCAGTCCCAGGTAGCGGCCGGCAAGGACTGGTGAACCCCGGAGGCCCCCGACCTCCGCTGACCCCACAGGTCCACCGGTGACTCAGAGGTCGCCGGCCTCCCGAACGGGCAGGCCGGCGACCTCTTCAGCCCGGCGAGCCAGAAGGCAGGCGGGGTGACCGTGCCGCTCGGTGGTATGAACCAGCTCGAAGCCCTGCACGTCCCGGCGTCGTACACCGGCAGATCGGCGCGGTCGAGCAGCAACTGGCGCGCCAGGGTAGCGCGGTTGAGCGCTCGGGTGTCCAGGACGGTCATCCGGGTCAGGCTGTCCCGGAGCGCCTTGGCAGGCCGTACGCGGTTTCGCCTGGCGCAGCTCCGCCTGGCCGCGCTCCGGACCCGGCCCGCCTCGCCGAAACCCGTCCAGTCCGCCTCGGCTCGCGCATCAGGTGGCCGTCCGGCCGTCGAGCGTCTCGCGCAGGATGTCCGCGTGCCCGGCGTGCTGGGCGGTCTCGGCGATGACGTGGATCAGCACCCGGCGTACGCTGCGCACCGCTCCCGGCTCGTTCCACGGCGCCTCCGGCAGCGGGTGCGTCGCGGACAGGTCGGGCACGGCGGCGATGACCTTCTCGCTTCGGGCGGCCACCTGCTCGTAGTGGGCGAGGATCTCGGCCAGTGTGTCGCCGGGCAGCATCCGGAACTCGTTCTGGCGGTCGATCACCCACTGCGGGAGCTCGCGCGCGGTACCGGCCTCCAGATCGGCCCAGGTGATCCCCTCAGGCAGGTCGAAGCTCATCGCCGACGGGCCCTCGACCACGAAGCGCATCCACGCCTCCTCGACGGCTGCCACGTGCTTGAGCAGCCCGCCCAGGCAGAGCGCGCTGGCGGTCGGGCGCTCGCCGAGCTGTTCGTCGCCGAGCCCGTGGGCGGTTCTGATCAGGGCCGATCGTACGGTCGCGAGTTCGGCAAGCAGCTCGGCCCGCTCGATGTCGAGGGGGGCGGGGGGTGTGGCGGAGGCGGTCATGGTGATCAGGCCCTTCCGATCGTTCACTTTGCACGGCATGAGGTGTCCGGCATGAGACGACGATCGCAGGGGAAGCGGCAGGATGCGTCCTCTTCTACGGGCAGCATGGAGGATGCAGAAGACCTCAGCGCGACTGCTGTCCCTGCTCTCGCTCCTCCAGGCGGGCAGGGACTGGCCCGGGGCACTGCTCGCCGAGCGGCTGGACGCGATATGCCCCCGGATCGTATGCGATGACCGAAAAAACGGGGCGGCGATGTCGAGAACGGGGGCCGATATTCCGTCGCCTGAGGTCCGTGGTCGGGCTAGGTTGGCGCTATGTCCGAACTGCGAACCGATCGGCTCGTGCTGCGTGAGTGGCGGGAAGCCGATCTTGGGCCCTGGGCCGGGATGAATGCCGATCCGGAGGTTCGTGAGTACTTTCCGGGGCTCCTCACTCGGGAGCAGAGCGAGGCGTCCGCCGCCCGATTCCAGGCTGATCTCGATCGGCGAGGCTGGGGGTGGTGGGCGTTGGAAGTGCGGGCCACCGGTGAGTTCATCGGGTTCACCGGGCTGGACCCCGTAGAGGAGGGCATGCCGTTCACCGGAGTCGAGGCCGGCTGGCGACTGGCCCGCGCCGCCTGGGGGCACGGCTACGCCACTGAGGCCGCCCAGGCGGTCGTGGCGTTCGGCTTCGAGGAACTGGGGCTGGCGGAGGTCCTCGCGGTGACCGCGGCCGCCAACCTCCGTTCGCAGGCGGTGATGCGCCGCATCGGCATGACCCGCGATCCGGCCGACGACTTCGAGGACCCCGGCGTGCCGGACGGGCCGCTGCGCCGTAGCGTGCTCTTCCGGCTCGGCGCCCGACCGGCCGCGCGCTGAGGTGGGTTCCGGTGGGTGTCAGGCCCGGCTGATGCGGATTGCCATGTACTGCTCCGCGGGGAGGGGGACTTCGAAGTCGCCGGTCCACGCGCCGGGCAGGCGCCGCACCTTCATGTTCCAGGTGTCGATGACGTCCACCTCGTACGGGCCGCCCGGCAGGGTGAAGCGGCGGCTCGGGTAGCGGTGGGGGCCCAGATACTGGAGGAGGTACGCACCGGGGACCTCGATCGTCGAGGCGTCGTAGTAGGCCGGGTTGTGGCGCGGGCGCGGTGGGGTCGCGTCGAGGATCTCGCGGAGGAAGGCCAGGCGGGGCACCGACTCGCCGGTCGGGCGGCCGCCGCACGCCGACCAGGGGCGCGGGCCGTACGACTCCGCGTGCGTGACGTGGCCGCCCTGGCAGACGCCCTCCCAGATCCTGGCCACCATCTCCCGTGCGGGCAGGCTCTCTTCGGGAGTCGGGGCGTCGCCCTCGGCGCCGCAGGCGTCGATCAGGATCGGCTTGCACAGCTGGTCCGTCAGCACCCCGACGGCCCGGACCTCGTCGTGCTGCACGCTGGCGTGTGTGATCCAGGGGGCGCCGAAGTCCGTTTTCGCACCGCCGTGGACGGTCAGCAAGTGGTGGCCGTAGTCGTGTTCGCGGATCTCCGCCAGCACGTCCGGGTCGCGCTCGGCGCCCTCCGGAGCGCACCACCAGACGTTGCGGTACGCCGCCAGGCGGGAGACGACCGAAGGGATGTCGTGGCCGCGGGTCAGTCGGACCTCCGCTTCGATGCCCAAGTCCCGCAGCTCGGCGAGCCGTTGCTCGAAGGCCTCCAGCCCCTCCCCCTCGGGGGCCCGCAGCCGCACCCGGTTGAAGGGCGTCGAGGCGAGTGCCGCCACCGTGGCCTCGTCGACCTCCCCCACCGTCGTCCCGTACGGGCGGTACGGCGTGCCGTCCGCGTAGCGGAAGTCCAGGCCCTCGGCGTCCAGACC
>NZ_LIQY01000650.1 GCF_001418495.1 Streptomyces pathocidini
GCCTCGACAACCCCGCCGGGGAAATCCCACCCCGGCGTGTACGTTGGGTCGATGAGCAGGACCGGGTCCTGCTCGTCGACCCAACGTACAAGCCGGGGTGGGAGTTCCCCGGCGGGGTTGTCGAGGCGGGAGAGGCACCGGCGAGGGCCGGGATCCGGGAAGTGGCCGAGGAGATCGGGATACGGCTCGACCATGTGCCGGGGCTGCTGGTCGTGGACTGGGAGCCGCCGAGGCCGCCGGCCTTCGGCGGGCTCCGCTTCCTCTTCGACGGGGGCCGGCTCGACGGCGCGGCCGAACGCGTTCTCCTGCCGGGGGCGGAACTCCGCGGCTGGCGCTTCGCCAGTGAATCGGAAGCGGCGTCCCTCCTCCCGCCGGTCCGCTACAACCGCCTCCGCTGGGCCCTCCGCGCGCGGGAGCGGGGCACTCCGCTGAACCTTGAGGCGGGCACGCCGGTGGGATGACCGTGACCTCGCCGGCCGGGCAATGAGCCGACGTCCGCCACGTCGGGGCCGCGCCGTACGGCCGGGCGGGGTGTTGGCCGCGCCGCGGGCCATGGTTCGGCCCTCGTTGTGGGCGGTTGTGGGCATGCGTTCCGCCCCTAGTGGAACGCATGCCCACACCGGAACGGTGGACGTACGTCTGGCCCTCCCGGTGGAGTCGGTTGCCTCAACCTGTTTTTGACTGCGCGTAGTTCCGGAGGAAGAGCGCCTCCGTCAGGGAGAGGCGCTCCAGTTCCCGCGGTGAGACGCTTTCGTTCACGGCGTGGATCTGCGCCTTCGGCTCGCTGAGCCCGATCAGCAGGATCTCCGCCGCCGGGTACAGCGCCCCCAGCGTGCTGCACAGCGGAATCGACCCACCCTGCCCCGCCGTCTGCATCGACTCCCCGGGATACGCCACCCGCATCGCCTCGGCCATCGCCGCGTACGCCGGGCTCGCGGTGTCGGCGCGGAACGGCTGCCCCTGCCCGACCTGGTCGACCGTGATCCGCGCCCCCCACGGAACCCGCGCCTCCACGTGCCCGGCCAGCAGCTTGGCGGCCTCGCCCGCGTCGACGCCCGGCGGCACCCGGAGGCTGATCAGCGCCCGCGCGCTCGCCTGCACTGACGGCGTCGCCCCCACCACCGGCGGGCAGTCGATGCCGAGCACGGTGACGGCGGGCCGCGCCCAGACGCGGTCCGCGACCGTGCCGGATCCGATCAGCCCGACCCCGTCGAGGACCTTCGCGTCCTGGCGGAAGTCCGCCTCGGGGTACTGGAGGCCCGCCCAACTCGCGTCCCCCGCCAGCCCGTCGACCGTCGTCGAGCCGTCCTCGGCCCGCAGCGAGTCCAGCACGCGGATGAGCGCGGCCAGCGCATCCGGCGCGGCGCCCCCGAACTGCCCCGAGTGCAGGTTCCCTTCGAGCGTGTCGACCTGGACGCGTACGAGCGTCATGCCGCGCAGCGTCGCCGTGACGGTCGGCAGCCCCACCCGGAAGTTGCCGGTGTCGCCGATGACGACCGCGTCGGCGGCCAGCAGCTCCGGGTGCGCCTCCGCGTACCGCTCCAGGCCGCCGGTGCCCTGCTCCTCCGAGCCCTCGGCGATGATCTTCACGCCGACCGGGACACCGCCGCAGGACTTGAGCGCGCGCAGCGCGGTGAGGTGCATGATCAGGCCGCCCTTGCAGTCGGCGGCCCCGCGCCCGTACCAGCGGCCGTCCCGCTCGGTGAGCGTGAACGGCGGGGACAGCCACGCCGACTCGTCCAGCGGCGGCTGCACGTCGTAGTGCGCGTAGAGGAGGACGGTCGGCGCGCCCTCGGGCCCGGGGAGGTGGCCGTACACCGACTGCGTGCCGTCCGGGGTGTCGAGCAGCGCGACGTCCTGGAAGCCTTCGGCGCGCAGCGCGTCCGCCACCCAGTTCGCCGCGGCCTCGCACTCGCTCCTGGGGAACTGCGCCGGGTCGGCCACCGACCGGAACGCGACCAGTTCGGCGAGCTCGGTCCTGGCGCGCCCCATCAGCGCGGTGACGGATTCGGCGAGTGGGGCGACCGGGGTCGGCTCCATGGGCGGCGCTCCTTGTGAGTGCGGTGTCGGGTGCTCGGCAGTGTGGGCCGATTGCGGGCCCCGTACGGAAGATGGCCGTACGGGACGGTGTGGGGGCCGCCGTACCGGTTCGGGGTGCGCGGCCGCGTACCGCAGATCATCCCACAGGGGCTCCTGGTGACCTTGAGCCGTAGGATGCAGGGGCGGCAGCCGGGGCCTGGCCCGGCGGCCCGGACCCCAGGCCGATCGGGAGCGGAAGCAACTGGTGAGCAGCGAGAACGCAGAGCAGGGAGCAGGGCGGGAAGCCGAGTCCGGCGGCGAGAAGGTCTGGGACGTCGTGGTGGTCGGTGCCGGCCCCGCCGGTGCCTCGGCCGCCTACGCGGCGGCGGTCGCGGGGCGCAGTGTCCTGCTGCTGGAGAAGGCGGAGCTGCCCCGGTACAAGACGTGCGGCGGCGGCATCATCGGCCCCTCGCGCGACGCGTTGCCGCCCGGCTTCGAACTCCCGCTGCGGGACCGGGTGCACGCCGTGACCTTCTCCCTGGACGGCCGTCTCGCCCGGACCCGCCGCTCCAGGAACATGCTCTTCGGGCTGATCAACCGCCCGGAGTTCGACCAGCGCCTGGTGCGCTCGGCCGAGGACGCCGGAGCCGTGGTCCGTACCGGCGTCACGGTCTCCCGGGTCGAGCAGCACGGACCCGCCGTGCCCGACCGGCGCACGGTCGCCGTGATGCTGGGCGACGGGGACGTGGCGCTGGCCCGCGCGGTGGTCGGCGCCGACGGCAGCGCGAGCCGCATAGGGGCCCATGTCGGCGTCAAGATGGCGCAGGTCGACCTCGGGCTCGAAGCGGAGATTCCCGTTCCCAAGACGGTCGCGGAGGACTGGGCGGGCCGGGTCCTCATCGACTGGGGCCCGCTGCCCGGCAGTTACGGGTGGGTGTTCCCCAAGGGGGACACCCTGACGGTCGGCGTGATCTCCGCCCGCGGCCAGGGCGCCGGAACCAAGCGGTACCTGGACGACTTCATCGGCCGCCTCGGCCTCGCCGGCTTCGAGCCGAGCGTCTCCTCAGGACACCTCACCCGCTGCCGCGCCGACGACTCGCCGCTCTCCCGCGGCCGGGTCCTGGTCTGCGGGGACGCGGCCGGGCTGCTGGAGCCGTGGACGCGCGAGGGCATCTCGTACGCGCTGCGCTCGGGCCGGCTCGCGGGGGAGTGGGCCGTACGGATCGCCGAGGCGCACGACGCGGTGGACGCGCGGCGCCAGGCCCTCAACTACGCGTTCGCGATCAAGGCGGGGCTCGGCGTCGAGATGGGCGTCGGCCGGCGGATGCTGAAGCTCTTCGAGCGCCGCCCCGGCCTGGTCCACGCGGCGATGGCGAGCTTCCGGCCTGCCTGGCACGTCTTCGCCGAGATCACCCGCGGCCAGACGACGCTGGCCGAACTCGTACGCGGCAGCGGCCTGGCCCGCCGGACCCTGGGGGCGCTGGACCGCTCCTGAACAGGCGGTTGGTGTCCTGGGAGGCTCCCTTCCCGTCCCGACCCGATACCCCTACTACCAGGGGAGTAGATGCGATCACCCACGCTGGGGTGACGCGGTTCGGGGTCCGGCCGGTCTAGCGTTGCCGGTATGACGGAGGCGGGCGGCGACTGGACGGGGCGGGCGTGGGAGCGGTGGCTGCTGCCACCCCCCGCCCGCCTGCCCTGGCTGTCCTGCCTCGCGGTGGCCGTCTTCCAGTCCGTGGGCACGAACTTCGCCGCGCACGACCAGACCGGCAGGGCCTCCATCGACGCCTTCGCGCGCGTGCTCCTGCTCGTCGGCCCGGCCTTTCTGCTCGTACGCCACCGGTACCCACGGGTGACGGTCTTCGGGACGTCCGCCGCGGCCCTGGCCTACTTCACCGCGGGCTACCCGTACGGCCCGATCTTCATCAGCGTCGCCATCGCGTGCTTCACCGCGATCGTCTCCGGACACCGCTGGGCGGCCTGGTCGGCGGTCGGCGCTCTGTGGGCTGGGCACGTGCTGGTCGCGCACTGGCTCTATCGCTGGCTGCCACCGGGCGGCGACCACGCCGCGCCCTGGGGACAGGAACTCGGCGTCGCCGCCTGGGTGCTGGCCATCGTCGCCGCCTCCGAGCTGGGCCGCACACGGCGCCAGCAGCTCCTGCGGCAGCGCGCGGAGCAGGCGGCGGCGCAGCGCCGCCGGGCCGACGAGGAGCGGCTGCGGATCGCGCGCGAGCTGCACGACGT
>NZ_LIQY01000651.1:0-1523 GCF_001418495.1 Streptomyces pathocidini
CGCCGAACTCCGCCGCGAACTCCCCACCCTCCAGGCCGTGGTGCACATCCCGCTCCTGGGGACCCCGGCCCCCGAAGGCGCCCTCAACTGGGACAGCCTGGTCGCCGCCGCCACCGAGCCCGTCTTCGAGCAGGTCCCCTTCGACCACCCCCTGTGGGTGCTCTACTCCTCCGGCACCACCGGACTGCCCAAGGCCATCGTCCAGTCCCAGGGCGGCATCCTCCTGGAGCACCTCAAGCAGCTCTCCCTGCACACCGACCTGGGCCCGGACGACCGCTTCTTCTGGTACACCTCCACCGGCTGGATGATGTGGAACTTCCTCGTCTCCGGCCTGCTCGTCGGCACCACCGTCGTCCTCTATGACGGCAGCCCCGGCCACCCCGACACCGCCGCCCAGTGGCGCGTCGCCGAACGCACCGCCACCACTTTCTTCGGCACCTCGGCCGCCTACGTGATGGCCTGCCGCAAGGTGGACGTCCACCCCGGCCGCGACCTCGACCTCTCCCGCGTCAGGTGCGTCGCCACCACCGGCTCCCCGCTCCCGCCCGACGGCTTCCGCTGGATCCACGACGAGGTCGCCGAAGACCTGTGGATCGCCTCCGTCAGCGGCGGCACCGACGTCTGCAGCTGCTTCGCCGGCGCCGTCCCCACGCTCCCCGTCTTCGTCGGCGAACTCCAGGCCCCCTGCCTGGGCACCGACCTCCAGGCCTGGGACCCGCACGGCAGACCCGTCACCGACGAGGTCGGCGAACTGATCGTCACCAACCCCATGCCGTCCATGCCCATCCACTTCTGGAACGACCCCGACGGCAGCCGCTACCACGAGAGCTACTTCGAGATGTTCCCCGGCGCCTGGCGCCACGGCGACTGGATCACCCTCACCTCGCGCGGCACCGTCGTCATCCACGGACGCTCCGACTCCACCCTCAACCGGCAGGGCGTACGCATGGGCTCGGCCGACATCTACGAGGCCGTCGAACGCCTCCCCGAAATCCGCGAGTCCCTCGTCATCGGCCTCGAACAGCCCGGCGGCGGCTACTGGATGCCCCTGTTCGTCCACCTCGCCGAAGGCACCGTCCTCGACGACGCCCTCCGCGACCGCGTCAAGCGCACCATCCGCGAACAGCTCTCGCCTCGTCACGTCCCCGACGACATCATCGAAGCCCCCGGCGTCCCGCACACCCTCACCGGCAAGCGCCTCGAAGTCCCCGTCAAGCGCCTGCTCCAGGGCACCCCGCTCGACCAGGCCGTCAACCCCGGCTCCGTCGACCACGTCGAACTCCTGCGCTTCTACGAGCGCGTGGCCCGCGACCACTCCGCCCCGGAGGCCTGAACCCCGCCGTCACACTCCGTTGTCAGACCTCCCGGTTACGGTGAGTGAGCAAGTGAGGCTCATGCACTGAGGGGGAGTCATGGCACAGACCGACAACGGCAATACCCGACGGGTCACCCGGCGCGCACTGCGGCGCGAAGTGCCCAGCACCGTAGCCCTGCTGGCCGACGAGCGCGCCTTCGCCGCCATG
>NZ_LIQY01000651.1:1557-2059 GCF_001418495.1 Streptomyces pathocidini
GTCCATCGAACTGCTCGTCCCCGCCCTGATGGGCGAGGCCGAACGGCAGGCCGCGCTCGAACGGGCCACGGCCCTGCTCGCCACCGCGGGCAACCGGCCCCACCGCACCGAGAACCCCGGCCGGGCCGCGTACGTCCGGGCCACCCGCGCCGTCCTCCGGCTCATCGAAGCGGTCGGCATCGGCGTCCACCACCTGGTGTGCAGCGTGGCCGCCGGGGGCGACCCGCTGCTCGCCGTCCTCCACGCAGAACGCGACGGTGACGGGCTGGTGCACATGGCGGAGTCCGAGGCCCTGGTGTTCTGCACCGTCCTGGCCGCGGGCGTCGCCACCGGCAGCCGGGCCGGCATCGTCATCCGCACCACCGCTGCCACGGGGGAGGGGCCCGACGCCGTACGCGGCTGGGCGCTGGGCGACGGCTGGCCCCAACCCCTCAGCGCGGCACAGGTGTTCACCGCCTACTGCACCGACGCCGACACCGGAGAACCCGTACCGCCCGAGCCC
>NZ_LIQY01000652.1 GCF_001418495.1 Streptomyces pathocidini
GCCCCAGCCGGCCCGGAACCTCCCGCCCAGCAGGCGCACGGAAGGGCCGTACGCATGGAGCTGATCGAAGCGTTCGACGCCGGACTCGAGGAGTTCGGCCGCCGGGTCCACCAGGTGGGGCCCGGCCAGTGGACCGCCGGCACGCCCTGCACCGAGTGGTCGGTGCGGGACCTGGTCAACCATCTGACCAGCGAGCACCTGTGGGCGCCGTGGCTGCTGCGCGGGGCGACGCTCACGGAGGTGGGCGACCGGTTCGACGGCGACGTGCTGGGGGACGAGCCCGTCGCGGCCTGGGACAAGGCGGTCGCGGAGTCGGAACCGGCCTTCCACCGGCCCGGCGCGCTCGAGAGCGAGGTCTATACCAGCGGCGGCCTGCTGGGCGCGGGCGAGTACGCCTGGCAGATGACCACCGACCTGGCCGTCCACGCCTGGGACCTGGCCCGGGGAATCGGGGCCGACGACACCCTGGACGAGGATCTGGCCGCGACCGTGTACGGGTACATCGAGCCGCAGGCCAAGGCCTGGCAGGGGGCCGGCGTCTTCGCCCCGCCCGTGAAGGTGCCCGCCTCCGCGCCCGTACAGGACCGGCTCATGGGGCTGCTCGGCCGCAGACCCTGAGGTGGGGGCCGCCGAGGCGGAGGCACCGGTCACCCCATCTTTCGAAAAAAGCGGCAAAGAGTGTCAGAGTTGCGACATGGTTGACCGGGGAACGCCCCCAACCGCTGCCCCGCTGCCGGACGCATGGCCCCTCCGCGCGGAGACCAACCTCGCACTCAACCGCATGGGCAGCTTCGACTGGGACGTGGACAACGCGCGGCTGCACATGGACGCCCCGGCCATGGAGGTCTTCGACCTGGAACCGGGCGAGTTCGACGGGGACGCGGACGCTCTCGGCGAGCTGCGCGTGCCCCCCGACGAGTCCGACCGGCTGAACGCCATGGTCGCCCAGGCCTTCAAGGACGGCAGCACGACCTACGGCGCGTACTTCCGCGTCCGCTGCCGCGACGGCTCCCTGCGCTGGACCCACACCCAGGGGCACATCGAACGCGACGGGGACGGCCGCCCGTACCGCGTCCTGGGCATCGTCCGGGACGCCACCGAGGAACTCGCCCACGCGGCGGAGCGCATCGCGGTCGCCGAGGAGCGCCAGCGCCAGACCAACCTGATCGACGAGACCACCGCCGCCCTCGCCCGCGCCATCACCGTGCAGGACGTCATCGAGGTGCTCGGCGACACCCGCGGCCTGGGGCGGCTCGGCGCGATCAGCATCCTGATGGGGCTCCTGGAGGACGGGCGGGTCCACGTCGTCGCCGAGCGGCAGGCCGACAACATGGTCCCGGAGCTCGAATACACCCGCATCGAGGAGGAGTTCCCGATGAGCGAGGTGATCCGCACCCTCAGCCCCCGGCTGATCACCTCGCCCGGCGAGTTCGCCTCGCGCTACCCCCGGCTGTGGCCGCACGTGAAACCGATCGGCGTCACCGCCGCCGCGTATCTGCCGCTCATCGCCCAGGCCCGCCCGATCGGGGCCCTGGGGCTCCTCTTCCGCGGCCGGCGGGACTTCACCCCGGAGGAGCGCAACCTCCTCGTCGCCCTGAGCAGCGGCATCGCCCAGAGCCTCCAGCGCGCCATGCTCTTCGACCAGGAGCACGACATCGCGGAGGGCCTCCAGACGGCCATGCTGCCGCGCTCCGTCCCCAGCTTCCCGGGAGCCAGGATCGCCGTCCGCTACCGCTCGGCCCGCTTCGGCCGGGACGTCGGCGGCGACTGGTACGACGTGATCCCCGTACCCGGCGGCCGGATCGGCGCCGTCATCGGCGACGTCCAGGGGCACGACACGCACGCCGCGGCCGTCATGGGGCAGCTGCGCATCGCCCTGCGCGCATACGCCTCGGAGGGCCACGCGCCGGCCACCGTCATGGCCCGCGCCTCGGTCTTCCTCCACGAACTGGACACCGACCGCTTCGCCACCTGCTCGTACGCGGAGGTGGACCCGGCGGAGGGGACCGTGCAGCTGGTCAGGGCGGGGCACATGGACCCGATGGTGCGGCACCCGGACGGCAGCTGCCGGCAGCTGCCGGTGGCCGGCGGGCTGCCGCTGGGCCTGTCCGCGCAGTTCGGGCACACCGACTACCCGGTGACCCGGATGGTGCTCGGCCCCGGCGAGACCCTGCTGCTGTTCACCGACGGGCTGGTCGAACAGCCCGGCAAGGACATGGACGACGGGCTGCGGCTGCTGACCGACGCCGTCTGCGAGGGGCCCCACCGGGTCGAGGAACTCGCCGACCACGTGGGCGCGGTGATGGGGGAGCGGACCGGCGGCGACGACATGGCGATACTGCTGCTGCGCCGCGAGGGCGAGCCGATCCCCGAGATCGGCCGCCGGGTCCACCAGCACATCGCGCCGGCCGACCCCGAAGGGCTGACCATGGCCCGGCACATGATCAGCGAGGCGGTGCGGACCTGGGGCGCGCGGGAGCGCGCGGACGAGGTCGAGCTGGTCGCCGACGAGCTCATCACCAACGCCCTGCTGCACACCGACGGCGGGGCGGTCGTCACCCTGCGCATGCTCGGCGGGGCCGAACGGCGGCTGCGTGTCGAGGTGCAGGACATGTCGAGCAGCTGGCCGCGGCGCAGGGAACCCGGCGAGACCGGGGTCTCGGGGCGCGGACTGCTGCTGGTGGACCGGCTCGCGGACGTGTGGGGCGTGGAGTCGCGGGGGAGCGGCAAGAGCGTGTGGAGCGAGTTCATCCTGCAGGACTGGGGCGGGGAGTGAGCCCTCGGTCGCGTCGGGAGCGGGCCGTTGTCGGACCCCTCGGCTAGGGTCGCGAGCGAGCGTTGAACACGGAGCGTCGCCACCGTACGGGGGCGCCGAACGGGGAAGTGGGGGAGCGCAATGCGCACCGGACTGGCCGAGGAGCTGCGCCGCATGGACGGCGCCTCATACGGCAGGTACAAGTCGCTGACCGGCAGCTGGCGGATGCCGGGGTGCACGCTGGAGATCGTGCGCGGACAGGCGGACCCCTTCGCGCCGCCCGCCCGGATCGCCGTCCATGTTCCGGCCGGACAGGCCGCGTTCCCAGGGGAGTTGTGGAGCACACCGGTGCGCCGCCGGGCCCTCGCCGGTTATCTGGCCCGGCAGGCGGCGCGGGCCGCCGGGCGCGGCGGCCCGCTGCACGTGGACGGCGGCGGTCAGGAGGTCCTCGACCGGGCCTCCTGCCGGGTCGGCGGTGGGGAGGGGGCCGGTGAAAGATGGCCTGGTGGAGGCGGTGAACCTGGCTCGGTGACGGTCCGCATGGGCGTCGAACTGCCCGGCCGGGGGCGGCGGATCGACGGCCGGGCTGCCGAGGAGATCCTGTGCCGCAGGGTTCCGGAGATGGCCGAACGGGCCCTGCGGTACGGCTCCTTGGACCCGGCCGAGGTGTCCCGCTTCGTCGACACCGTGGAGGACTCCGACGCGCTGCGGCGGGCTCTGGAACCGCTCGGCCTGGTGGCGTTCGTCGCCGACGGGGCCGTGCTGCCGCGCCGCAGCGGCGCGGACGACCGGCCGCTCACCGGACCGGGCGCCGTACCGTTCACGTCCCCGGACGCCTTCCGGGTGGAAGTGGACCTGCCGCACGCGGGGCGTGTCGCGGGCATGGGGGTGCCCGAGGGCGTGACGCTGATCGTCGGCGGCGGCTTCCACGGCAAGTCCACGCTGCTACGGGCCCTTGAGGCGGGCGTCTGGGACCATGTGCCGGGTGACGGGCGGGAGTTGGTGGTCGCGCGCGGCGACACCGTCAAGATCCGTGCCGAGGACGGGCGCCGTATCGAGCGGGTCGACGTGCATGCCTTCGTCAGCCACCTGCCCAGCGGCGCCGACACCGGCGACTTCTCCACCGACAACGCCTCCGGCTCGACCTCGCAGGCCGCGTCCCTGGTGGAGGCGGTCGAGGCCGGGGCCCGCACTTTACTGATCGACGAGGACACCGCGGCCACCAACCTGATGATCCGGGATGCCCGGATGCAGGCCCTGGTAGCCAAGGAGCGGGAGCCGCTCACCCCGTTCGTGGACCTGGCCCGCTCCCTGCACCGCGACCACGGGGTCTCCACGGTCCTCGTCATGGGCGGCTCCGGCGACTACATGGACATCGCGGACCAGGTGCTGATGATGGACTCCTACCGGCCGTCCGACGTCACCGCACGCGCGCGTGAGCTGGCCCGCGTGCCGACCGGCCGCAGCCCGGAGGCCGACGCGTTCCCGGCCGTCACCCACCGCCGCCCCGACCCGGGCTCCGTACGCTCCCGGGCCAAGGGCCGGTCGCGGGTGCGGGCCCGTGGCACCGACGCGCTGGCCTTCGGCGAGGAGCAGATCGACGTACGGGCCGTGGAGCAGATCCCCGACCGGGGCTACGTGGCCGGCGTCGGCTTCGCGCTCGAACTGCTGGTGCGCCGCGGCCACCTCGACGGCAAGCGCACGCTGGCCGAGGCGCTGGACCTGCTGGACCGCGACCTGGAGAGCGGGGCCGCCGAACTGCTGGCGGTGTACGACGACGACTGCGCGGTGCCGCGCCGCCACGAGGTCGCGGCG
>NZ_LIQY01000653.1 GCF_001418495.1 Streptomyces pathocidini
GCACGGCGCGCGCGAGGACGCCGCCGGCGGCGGCAGCACCGCCCGCGCACAGCGCCGTGTGCAGGGCCCCGTAGGCGCGGTGGTCGTGCCACAGCCGGCGCTCCACCGCGGCCGCGGCCCGCCCGAAGGCGGCCACGGGGTGTCCACGGCGCGGATCACCCGCCACGAGATCGCAGGCGTAGCCGAGCACGGCGCCGTACACAGGGGCGTGTTCGGCACGCATCGGTCAGCGCGCCGTCAGGCCTCGGCGCGGGAGTCGGCGGGAGGTTCGGCGCCCGTGGGGTGGGCGTGGCTGACGGCGGCTGCGGCCAAGCATGGCGATGTCCTCACTCAGGGTCCGCGCCCTGGCTCGACGTGACCGGCGGTGAGAGTCTCCTGGCTCCCGGATCGGCGCTTCCCCCGGCCTTCCAACCCGCTTCCGCGGGCCGTGACTTCTGGGTTGGAGGAGCGCTCCCCGGTGACAGTGGCGGGACCGCGCCGGATTCGCACCGGCTTCCTCTCCTGCCGCCGTATATGGCTCCGGCAGTCCACCATGCCCTGCGAACGCCCGTCAACTGGGGCTTGACCTGCGGCGGAAGAGTGTGCCGAGGCCCACATGAGAGCGCGTACGGACGTGTGTGCGGGAGCGCGTACGGAAGAGGCCCGTGGGGTGGGCGCGCATCTCGCGCACCCGCCCCACGGGCCCCTGAGGATCCCGCGCGGCGTCAGCCGCTGACGATCAGATGGATCCCGTACGCCACCGCCACCGCGCACAGCGCGAAGCAGGCGTATGCGCCGGAGCGCGCCAGCAGGGTCGGCGCGCCGGTCGCGGCCACCGTGCCGTCGGACTGCGCCTCCGCCTTGCGGGAGGTGCCGACCACGCCGAGCGTGAAGAGGCCGACGATGCCGACGGTGACGAGCAGGCTCACGCCGAAGACCTCGCCCAGGGCTGCCCAGTCGATGTTCATGAGGGGGTTCCTTTACCTGTACCTGAGGACTCTGGGGACTCGGTCTCAGACCGTGAGCTTGGTGGAGCTGGACTGCCCGGACGGCTGGGCCGACCCGGCCTCCGGCGTGGCGCCGGCCCCGGCGTCCACGGCCCCGGAGCCCACCGGCGGCGGTGCGACCGACTTGATCGCGGTCGTGACGATCCCGGCCGGCTCCACGGCCTCGCCGCCCTCGACGTCGTTCACGTTGGTGTGGTCGACCGGCTTGCGGCGCGAGG
>NZ_LIQY01000654.1 GCF_001418495.1 Streptomyces pathocidini
GGTTCGATGGGGGCATGGTTGAGGAATTCGTTAGGGGGGCCGGAGCGGCCCGGAATCTGCACGCCGTAGAGACGGCCGTCCAGACGGCCGCCGCCGCGGAGATCATGCCCCGCTTCCGCCAACTCGCCGCCCACGAGGTCGTCCAGAAAACCGGCCCTCACGACCTCGTCACCACGGCCGACCGCCTCGCGGAAAAGCACCTCACCGAGTCGCTGGCCAAGCTCCTCCCCGGCTCGCTGGTGGTCGGCGAGGAGGCCGTCCACGCCGACCCGGGCGTGCTCGCCGCGATCGGCGGCGACGCCCCGGTGTGGATCGTCGATCCGGTCGACGGCACCCGCCAGTTCGTCCATGGCAATCCCGGTTTCGCCACCCTCGTCGCCCTCGCGCACCACGGCGACGTGCTGGCCTCCTGGACCTACGCCCCCGCACTCGACCAGATGGCGGTCGCGGTCCGCGGTGCGGGCGCAGCCCTGAACGGCGAACCGCTGCACACAGGCCACCCGGCCCCGGACGGGGTCCTCCAAGTGGCCACCTCCCACCCGGACTTCACGACCTCCCTGGAGGACGCGGCGCTCGCCCGCCTCGTCGTCCCCGGCGTCGCCCCGCGCCCGTGCGGCTCGGCGGGCCTGGAGTATCTGCACGTTGCCCAGGGCGTGTTGGACGCGGTCGCCTTCAGCTGGGAGAACCCGTGGGACCACGCCGCGGGCCTCCTCCTGGTCACGGAGGCGGGAGGCGCGAGCGGCACGCTCGCCGACCGCCCGTTCCGCCTCACCGGCGGCAACGCCCTCCCCTTCACCGCAGCCCGCGACGAGCCGACGGCCCGCCGCCTCCTGGACCTGATGCGCGGCGGGGACGCGGAGTCCGCCACAGCCTGACCTGGGCAACAGGCCGCCCCGGTCGAGTCCGGATCAGGCGCTCAGCACACCTCGCCCGGCCGCCGGGCGATCGCCCTGAGCAGATCGCGTACGAGATCGAAGTCGACGGCCTCCGGCTTGCGGAAGCGCAGACACCCCTTGCCCATGTCCTGGCCGGACAACCGCTCCTCGAACGCCTCCCGGACATCCACCCGCATCAGATAGAACGAGATGTACTGCTTCTGGCTGGCGAAGGCGATCTCGGCCGTGCCGTCACGCTCGTACGCGGGCATCCCGTACGCCATGACCTCGTCGAAGCCCGTCAGCTCGACGCGGCACAGCTGTCGGAGCCTGGCCAGGGCCTCTTTGCGGGCCTCGGGCACCTCGGCCAGGTAACCGTCCACGTCTTTCGCCGCACTTTGCACCATCCGGCCAGGGTAGACGGCATCCCGAAGGCGCCGCAGCGGCGGCCGCACGCTCCGGCCGCTCCGCTGTCCGCCGGGACCGGCCTCCGGGCCGCCGGCGCCGCCGGTGAATCCGGCGAACTACCCGCTGTCCGCCACGCTCGGCTCCCGGCCTACTGCCC
>NZ_LIQY01000655.1 GCF_001418495.1 Streptomyces pathocidini
CCCCCAGCTACCGCTGGGGGAGTACCCACCTCGGGCGGCCAACGTGCGGGATTCGTACCCGGCTATCCGCCGGAGTTCGTTGTCCGCCCTGCGGGGGCACCCCGACACACCCCCTCCCCGCCACCAGCGACCTCAGGGCCGCCGTAGGCACTGGCCCGGAGCGGCCACGCTCCGGCGAGGGTGCGGCAGCGGCCATCCCTCGGAGGCACTGGACCCGGGACGGTCACGCTCCAGTGGAGGTGCAGCCCGTACGCCGTACGCCGCCGCGTCAGGGTGTCCGGCGGCCGCGCCGAAGCGCGTAGACAATCGCCCCCGCCGCGAGGACCGCGGCGCCCGTCGCCGCCGAGGCCGGCGGGAGGGTGCAGGCCAGAGCGGCGCAGCCGATAAGGCCGGTGGCCGGGAGGGCGCGCGCGGGGCGCCCCTCCTCTCGGGTCAGGGTCCAGGCGGCGGCGTTGGCGATCGCGTAGTAGGTGAGGACGCCGAAGGAGGAGAAGCCGATGGCGCCCCGCAGGTCGGCCGTGGCCGCAGCGACGGCGACGACCGCGCCGACCGCCAGCTCCGCGCGGTGCGGCACGTGGAAGCGCGGGTGCACGGCGGCGAGCGCGCGCGGGAGGTGGCCGTCACGGGCCATGGCCAGCGTGGTGCGCGAGACGCCGAGGATCAGGGCGAGGAGCGAGCCGAGCGCGGCAACGGCGGCTCCCACCCGTACGACGGGGGCGAGTTGGGGAACACCCGCGGCGCGTACCGCCTCCGCGAGTGGGGCGGTGGTCTCGGCCAGGCGCTCCGGGCCGAGCACGCCGAGGACGGCGGCGGCCACCGCCGCGTAGACGACGAGGGCCAGCCCGAGTGCGATGGGGATCGCGCGCGGGATGGTGCGCGCCGGATCGCGCACCTCCTCGCCGAGCGTGGCGATCCGCGCGTACCCGGCGAAGGCGAAGAACAGCAGGCCCGCCGCCTGGAGCACCCCCGCGGGCGTCGCGTCGCCACCGCCCGGCACCAGCCGTCCCGCGTCCGCCGTCCCGCTGGTGAGGCAGGCCGTGACGACCGCCGCGAGCACCGCGAGGACGGCCGCGACGATCGCGCGGGTCAGCCAGGCCGCCTTCTGAACTCCGGTGTAGTTCAGGGCTGTCAGCGCCACCACGGCCGCGACCGCCACCGCGTGCGCCTGCCCCGGCCAGGCGTACGCGCCCACGGTCAGCGCCATGGCCGCGCAGGAGGCGGTCTTGCCGACGACGAACCCCCAGCCCGCGAGGTACCCCCAGAACGCGCCGAGCCGCTCGCGCCCGTACACGTACGTACCGCCGGAGGCCGGGTAGCGGGCCGCGAGCCGGGCCGAGGCGGTGGCGTTGCAGTACGCGACGACGGCCGCGACCGCGAGCGCCGGCAGCAGCGCGGACCCGGCCGCGCGGGCCGCGGGCGCGAGCGCGGCGAAGATCCCGGCCCCGAGCATGGAGCCGAGCCCGATGACGACGGCGTCGGAGACGCCGAGGCGGCGGCGCAGTTCGCCGGGGGCGTTCGGGGGAGCGTTCACCGGGGTGACGGTACCGGGCGCGCGTGTACGGGCGGTGGCGGGCCGGTCTCCGTACGGGAGGAGCCGCGCGGGCGGGCCGCCGCCGTGCGGGAACGGCGGCGGCCCTGGTGGGGGGTGGCGTTCTGGGCGTACGAGGTGTGGCTACGGCAGCCCGTGGACGTGCGGCCCCACGGTCCCGGACCACTGGTTGCCGTTGCTGGCGTCCCAGTTGGTGGACCAGGTCATCGCGCCGCGCAGGGTCGGGTACGTCCTGGGCGGTTTGAAGGAGCCGCAGTTCGTTCCTCTGGCGAGGCAGTCGAGGGCGGCGTTGACGATGCTGGGGGTGACGTAGCCGGAGCCCGCGCCGCTGGTGGAGGCGGGGACGCCGATGCCGACCTGGGAGGGGGCGAGCCCGCCCTCCAGCTGGATGCAGGCGAGGGCGGTGAGGAAGTCGACGGAGCCCTGGGAGTAGACCTTGCCGTCGCACCCCAGCATGGAACCGCTGTTGTAGTACTGCATGTTGACGACGGTCAGGATGTCCTTGATGTTGAGCGCTGTCTTGAAGTACTCGTTGGACGTCGACTGCATGTCGAGCGTCTGCGGCGCCATCGTGATGACCAGGTCGCTGCCCGCCTTTCCGGCCAGCGAGCGCAGCGCCTGGGTCATGTAGGTGGAGTTGAGGCCGTTCTCCAGGTCGATGTCGACGCCGTCGAAGCCGTACTCCTGCATCAGCGCGTAGACCGAGTTCGCGAAGTTCGTCGCCGAGGCCGCGCTGTTGACGGCGACCGTGCCGTTCTGGCCGCCGATCGAGACGATCACGGACTTGCCCGCCGCCTGCTTGGCCGCGATGTCGTTCTTGAACTCCTGCTCGCTCGCGTAGCCGAGCGCCGGGTCGAGGGTGAAGTCCACCGCGCCCTGCGTGGCTGTGGCGTCGGCGAAGGCGACGGCGATGATGTCGTACTGGCTCTGCACGTCGCGCAGCTTCTGCACGGTCGCACCGTTGTCGAAGTTCTGCCAGTAGCCGGTCACCGCATGCGC
>NZ_LIQY01000656.1 GCF_001418495.1 Streptomyces pathocidini
GGTCTCCGCCGCGGGGGCCGGGGACGCGGGCGCCTTCGCGGGGGAAGCGGGCGCCCTGGCCGGGGAAGCGGAGGCCGAGGAGGCGGCCGCCTTCGGCGGGGAGGCGGGCCCCTCGTCCGCTTCCGCCGGGGCGGTCGGGGGCGAGGAGCCCGCGCTGACCGTCGATTCGCTGGGCAAGCGGTGCCCGGTGCCGGTGATCGAGCTCGCGAAGGTCATCGGCGACGTCGCGGTCGGCGAGGTCGTGGCCGTCCTCTCGGACGACGAGGCGGCACGGCTGGACTTCCCCGCGTGGTGTGAGATGCGGGGCCAGGAGTACGTGGGCGAGCGCCCGGCGGAGCGGGGGTCGGCGTATCTGGTGCGCCGCCGGGCGTAGGGAGCCGCCCTGGGTGGGCGGCTCCCGTGCGGCCTACGACAGGTGTGCGCGGATGTCGGCGGCGGCGTCCTCGCCGTAGGCCTTGGTGAAGCGGTCCATGAAGTGGCCGCGGCGGAGTTCGTACTCCTGGGTGCCCAGGGTCTCGATGACGAGGGTGGCGAGCATGCAGCCCAACTGGGCGGCGCGCTCCAGCGGGAGTTCCCACGACAGACCGGCCAGGAAGCCCGCGCGGAACGCGTCGCCGACGCCGGTCGGGTCGACCTTGGCCTCCTCCTCCGGAGTGCCCACCTCGATCGGCTTCTCACCGCGGCGCTCGACCCGTACGCCGCGGGCGCCGAGGGTGGTGACCCGGGTGCCGACCCGGGCGAGGATCTCCTCGCCCGACCAGCCGGTCTTGGACTCGATCAGCGCGCTCTCGTACTCGTTGGTGAAGAGGTACGTGGCCTGGTCGACCAGGACGCGGATGTCGTCGCCCTCGAGGCGGGCGAGCTGCTGGGAGGGGTCCGCGGCGAAGGGGATGGAGCGCGAGCGGCACTCCTCGGTGTGGCGGAGCATCGCCTCCGGGTCGTCGGCCCCGATGAGGACCAGGTCGAGCCCGCCGAGCCGCTCCGCGACCGGCAGGAGCTCGATGTTGCGGGCCTCGCTCATCGCGCCGGTGTAGAAGGACGCGATCTGGTTGTGGTCGGTGTCGGTGGTGCAGACGAAGCGGGCGGTGTGCAGCACCTCGGAGATGCGGACGGAGGCGGTGTCCACGCCGTGCCGGTCGAGCCAGGCGCGGTACTCGTCGAAGTCCGCGCCGGCGGCGCCGACCAGCACGGGGCGCAGGCCCAGCAACCCCATGCCGTAGCAGATGTTGGGGCCGACGCCGCCGCGGCGTACGTCGAGGGCGTCGACGAGGANNGCCCTCGACCAGTTGGTCGGCGAAACGGCCGGGGAAGGTCATCAGGTGGTCGGTGGCGATGGAGCCGGTGACAGCGATGCGCACGACGGGTCTGCTCCTACGGCTGTGGAGGGACGAGGGCGGGAACGCGCTCCGATGGCGGTCGGACGACGGGGCCACGCTACCGGCTCCGGGCCTCCGGTCCGACCCCGCATAAAAATACCTAAAAGTAGGGCTTTCTTCCCGCCGAGCTGGGAACATACGGTCCTTGTCAGCGGGGTGCGCGGCTCAGCGCGCCCCTCGGATCTGTCGGTTCTGGAGGGCCCATGCCGAAGCACCCCGGTTCCGCTCCCCCGCCGGTCTCCGCTTCCGTTTCCGCCCCAGCCTCCGCTGCTGCCTCCGCCCCCGCCTCCGCTGCCGTCGAGCCGGAGTCGCTGGCGGAGCTGCGCGGGGACTGCGCGCGGATGGCTCCGCACTGGGCGGTCCGGGACGGCGACCTGGCACCGGTCCCGGAGCCGGTGCCGCCCTCGCGGATCCATGGGGTACGGGTGCCGCCGTCCGCCGCCCGGCTCCTGGACGGGATGTCCGAGTACGGAGACTGAGCCCCGCCGCCGGGCACTGGCGGGCCGCGGCCCACCGGG
>NZ_LIQY01000657.1 GCF_001418495.1 Streptomyces pathocidini
AGCCCGGCGAGCAGGCGGCGGCGGACGGCTCCGGCCGCGGCGGCCACGTCCGGCGCCCACGGCAGCGCCGGTCGATGATGGACCGCATCGAGGAGCGGTGGCAGCGCCGCCGCGACGAGCAGCAGGGGCACTGACGGCCGTCCCGAGAGGGCGGCCGCTGACGGATCAGAGCGACTGAATTCCTAACTGAAGCTGCGGTGTTGGGGCGGTCACGCACATGGTGACCGCCTTCACTCATGGGCCTTCAGCTCCGCTGGTCATGAGCCTCGGTTCAGTCGGCCATGGCCCTCAGCTCCGCTGGCCGCTCGGACGGGTCCGCCGCAGGGGCTGCGCCCAGCGCTCGAGGCCCCACCGCGCCCCCAGCACCGACCACCAGCGCGCCACCGCCCACACCACACGCACGGCGGACCGCGGCGCCAGCACCGCCCGCAGCCGGGCCGCGCGCCCCGCTGTGGCGTGCAGCCCGTCGCGCACCCGCCGTACGTCGTCCGGCAGGCCCGCGGGCAGGCGTGGTTCGGGCGCGTACAGCAGCTGCTCCACCGCGGCCGCCACCCGGCGGGCCGACTCGGCCGCCACGGGCTCCAACCGGCCGCTCCGCGCGATCCGGTCGGCGGCCTGGCGCGGAGTCTGGGTGTCGTCCGGCACGATCCCGTAGTCCCACCCGGAGTCGATCAGCTCCCGCCAGGCGGCGAGGGTCCTCCGGGACGCGACCTCCGCCGCGGCCGGGTCCCCACCGGGGCCCGCGCCCTCCAGCCGTACGCCCGCGTCCCCCTGAGAGGCCCAGGCCCCGTGCTGCTGGGCCGAGGCGGTCTGCCCCCGCGGGCTGCCCGACAGCGGCCCACCGACCGTCCTCAGCCGGCGTCTGCGCGTCCGGATCCGCCAGAGCAGCGGCAGCACGGGCAGTGCCACGGCCAGCAGCCCCAGCGCCGACCAGGCCAGGATCCGGTACGGCGGTGACCCACCGCCCACGGTGCCGCCGCCCGCCCGGTCGGCCGCCGCCCCGCACTCGCCCAGCCGCCGGTCGGCGGGCGCGCAGCTCTGCGACGGGGCCACCTCCGCCGACGAGGACGCCGTGTCGTCCTGCTGCGGGACGCCCGGGTCGGTGTCCCCGTCCGACGGCGTCCGTGTGATCGCGTAGTCGGGCACGACGCCCCGGGTCGGGGTGGGCTCGAAGCGGGTCCAGCCCACGCCCTCGAAGTACAGCTCGGGCCAGGCGTGCGCGTCCTTCAGGCCCACCGACATCGAGCCGTCCGACCGGGCCGTGCCCGGTGTGAAACCCACCGCCACGCGCGCGGGGATGCCCAACGTCCGGGCCATCGCCGCCATCGAGAACGAAAAGTGCACGCAGAAGCCCTGCTTCTGCTGGAGGAAGCGGGCGATGGCGTCCCGGCCGGTGCCCGCGGCCACCTGGGTGTCGTAGACGAACCCGCCCTCGGTGGCGAACCAGTCCTGGAGCCGGACGGCACGCTCGTACGCGCTGGTGGCACCGGCCGTCACGTCCCGGGCCGTCCGCGCGACCACGGCGGGCAGCGAGTCGGGCACCTCGGTGTACTCGCGCAGCAGGTCACCGGGCGGCGTCCCCGCGTCGGCCAGCTGGGCGGCGGTCGGCTGGACGAGCAGGCTCGACACCTCGTACCGCGTCCCGCGCGTGGTCTGCCCCCGGTCGCCGACCAGGGTGCGGCCCACCGGTTCGTAGCGCCACCGCCCGTCGATCCGCACCCGGGTGGCCGGGTAGGGGAGCGGCAGCCAGCTCTGGCGGTACCACTCGGCGGCGGCCACGGTGGTCTCCACCGGAGCCGTGCGCACCCGCGAGCTGAGGCCGGCAGCGGGCGGCAGGGTCGGCGGGACGTCGGTGACCCGGCGCTCCGACGGCTTCCACGAGCTGCCGTCGAACTGGTCGAGCGCCACGATCCGCAGATACTGGTCCCGGGCGTTCGCCGAGTTCGTCCGGTACGTCAGCACCTCGCGGTCGTCCGTCTGGTTGAGGCTGTTCTGCAGTGACACCAGGGGGTTCACCGCGGAGATCGTGCCGCTGCCGGGGCCGGTGCCGCCGGCGGTCCGCGTGTCCAGCAGCCCGCCGCTCAGCGACGGCAGGGCCGCGGGCACCACCAGGGCGATGCCCAGCGCCACCACGCCGATCCGCCGCCCGGTGCGGACCGGGGCCACCGCAGCCCCGGCGGGCGCCTCGAGTCCCGCCCCGAGGCGGCTGGGCGGCCGCGGGCTGCCGCCGAACATCCGGCCCCACCGGGACAGCCGGTCCCGCCCCTCGGCGAGCAGCAGCAGCAGGTAGCCGCAGGCCGCGAGCAGGAACCACAGCCAGCCGGCGCCTCCCGGGGCCAGCCC
>NZ_LIQY01000658.1 GCF_001418495.1 Streptomyces pathocidini
GCGCGCCGTGCACAGCTGGAACGCCCCGTGGACCGCCCCGCCCCGGCACCCGGTCCTGGCCTCGCACACCTACGCGGGCGGGCAGCCCTCCCCCGCCGTCGACCCGCGCCACGAGGAGGACGCGCGGCTGGCACTGGCCGACGCGCTCAAGCCGTGGCGGGAGAAGTTCCCCACCGTCGAGGTCACCGAGGACGCGGTACGGGGCCGGGCCGGGCACCACCTGGCGGAGGCGGCGGACGCGGCGGGACTCCTCGTCATCGGGCGCCGCGTACGGGACGCCGACCGGCCGCCGGGGCGCCGCTCCGCCCACCTCGGCGCCGTCGCCCACGCGGTGATCCACCACGCCCGCTGCCCGGTCGCGGTGGTGCCGCACACCGCGGAGCGCGCGGAGGGATCCCGGTGACCGCACCGACAGGCGAAGCGATCGACACCCCGGACCGGTGGTAGCCATGGCCATGCTGTACGACACGGAGGAAGGCCGGGAACACCCCGAACCGGATGTCCGGGCCGTCCAGGAGGTCTTCGAGACCGGCGCGGACGAGACCGGCGCGGAGCCGGTCCCCGAGGCCGTGACGCGCGCCCGGGACGAGATCCGCGAGCGGGAGGTCGGCGGGAGGACCATCGTCGAGCTCCGCGGCGAGGTCGACATGCTCAACTCCCCGCGCATCAAGGAGCGCATCGACCGGCTGACCGACCGGCCCGGCACCGAACTGGTCCTGGACCTGCGGGAGTTGCGGTTCATCGACTGCAGCGGGATCTCGATGCTGTGCCGTGCCCGGAACCGTACGGCCGAGCGAGACGGGCGGCTCACGGTCGTCGTCGACGACCCCTGCGTGCCGAGGATGCTGCGCCTGACCCGGCTCACCGGCGCGTTCGACCTGCACTCCACCCTGGACGCGGCCCTGGCGGCGTAGGCCCCTCCGCGGACGGGCGGGTGCACGTCCGGCGGCCGGTAGCGCCTGCAGCGGGCTGTCCCCCCTGACCCGCCCCTTCCCGAAACCGGGGGCTGCGCCCCCTGGTCCCCCATCGCCTTGGCGGGCTCGTCCTCAAGCGCCGGACAGGCTGAAATCACTCCTCCCCCCGGTGCTCCTCCGCCTCCGCCCGCTCCCTCGCCTGTGTCGCGATGACCGCCGCCTGGACCCGGCGTTCCACGCCGAGTTTGGCCAGCAGGCGGGAGATGTGGTTCTTGACCGTCTTCTCGGCGAGGAAGAGCCGGCCGCCGATCTCGCGGTTGGTCAGGCCCTCGCCGATCAGCCCGAGGATCTCCCGCTCGCGCGCGGTCAGCCCCGCCAGCTCCGCCGGGCCGTGCGCCTCCTCCGCGCCGCGCAGCCGCGCCATCAGCCGGGTCGTGGCGCTCGCGTCGAGCATCGACTGGCCCGAGGCGACCGTACGGACCGCCGCGACCAGGTCGGAGCCCTGGATCTGCTTGAGCACATAGCCCGCGGCCCCCGCCATCACCGCGTCCAGCAGCGCCTCCTCGTCGTCGAACGAAGTCAGCATCAGGCAGCCGAGCTCCGGCAGGTGCGAGCGCAGCTCGCGGCAGACCGACACCCCGTCGCCGTCCGGCAGCCGCACGTCCAGGACCGCGACGTCCGGGCGCAGCGCCGGTACGCGGACGAGCGCCTGCGCGGCGGTGCCCGCCTCGCCGGCCACCGTGATGTCCGGCTCGCCGTCGAGCAGGTCGCGCACCCCTCGGCGTACGACCTCGTGGTCGTCGAGGAGGAAGACCCTGATCGGTGTCGCCGCTGTGCCCACAGGACCCAGCCTGCGCCCATCGCCGCCCGAAGGCCACGCACGGGTCCCGGCCCGAGCGGGGAGTTCGGCCCGGGCCGGGAGCTCGTACGCGGTCGAGGAGCCGTACGCGACCGGCGGCGCGAGAATGGGGGGTGAGGTGCGCGCCTCGGACCCGGAGGGCGGACGCCACCCCGAGGAGCCGGCCACATGGGCAGTGCGGGAGACGACCCCAACAACGCCGACGGCCGCGCGGGCCTGCCGCAGCTGCGGGTCGACGAGCTGCTGGACGAGGTGCAGACCCGGCTGGACGCGGCGCGCTCCACCCGCGACCGGGTGCGCCGCCTGCTGGAGGCCGTGCTGTCGGTCGGCCGCGAGCTGGATCTGGAGCAGGTGCTGCGGCGCATCACCGAGGCCGCGGCGGCCCTGGTCGACGCCCGGTACGCGGCGCTGGGCGTCATCGACCCGGACGGGCGGCAGCTGTCGCAGTTCCTGACCGCGGGCGTGAGCGAGGAGGAGATCAGGGCCATCGGCCCGTTCCCGTCCGGCCACGGCATCCTGGGCGAGCTGATCCGCCACCCCGAGCCGCTGCGGCTGCCGAAGATCTCCGCGCACCCGTCCTCGTACGGCTTCCCGCCGAACCACCCGCCGATGGGGACCTTCCTCGGCGTCCCGATCCGCGTGCGCGACCAGGTCTTCGGCAATCTCTATCTGACCGAGAAGCGCGGCGGGGCCGAGTTCGACGCCGAGGACGAGTCGGTGCTCTCCACCCTGGCCCTCGCGGCGGGGGTGGCAATCGACAACGCCCGGCTGTACGAGGAGACCAGGCGGCGCGAGCGCTGGCTGCGGATGAACGGGGAGATCACCAGCAGCCTGCTGTCCGGCTCCAGCCGGGCCGAGGTCATCGGGCAGATCGCCGCGGGGGCCAAGGAGGTCCTGGGCGCCGCGCTCGCGGTGGTGTCGGTACCGCTGCCCGACACCGGCAACCTGGCCGTCGAGCTGGCGCTCGGCGCGAACGCCGAGGCCCACCGCGGTGTGGTGCTGCCCGTCGAGGGCACGCTGCGCGGCGAGGCGCTGTCCACCGGCGCCCCGGTGAGCAGCACCGACGTGGCCGCCGACCCGCGGATCGAGCACGGCCGCGAGCAGTTCCCCGGGCTGGGACCGGCGGTCGCGGTGCCCATCGGTACGGGTCCGGCGCTGCGCGGTGTGCTGCTGCTGGTACGGGAGGCCGGGGAGCCGGTGTTCACGGACGAGGAGATCCAGCCACTGCAGGGGTTCGCCGGACAGGCCGCGGTGGCGATGGAGCTGGCCGAACGGCGCGACGACGCCGAGCAGATCACCCTGCTGGAGGACCGCGACCGGATCGCCCGCGACCTGCACGACCTGGCGATCCAGCGGCTGTTCTCCACCGGGATGACGCTCCAGAGCGCCGAGCGGCTCGTCCGGCACCCGGAGGCCTCCGAGCGGGTGCTGCGGGCGATCGGCGACCTGGACGAGACCATCAAGATCATCCGTACGACGATCTTCGGGCTGCGGTCGCGGGACTCGGGCGGCGGCCAGAACCTCCGGGCCCGCGCCGTCCGCACCGCCGGTGAGGCCGTGCCCGCCCTCGGCTTCTCGCCGAGCCTGCGGATGGAGGGGCTGCTGGACACCCAGGTGCCGCACGAGGTCGCGGAGCACGCGCTCGCGGTGCTGGCGGAGGGGCTCGCGAACGTGGCGCGGCACGCGCGCGCCGACCGCGCGGAGGCGACCCTGGCGGTGCGGGAGGGCTTCCTGACGGTCACGGTCACCGACGACGGTGTCGGCACGCCCCCCGAGGGCCGCCGCAGCGGCCTGCGCAACCTCGCGGAGCGGGCCCAGCAGCTGGGCGGGAAGCTGGAGTTGACGACCCCGGAGGGCGGCGGGACGACCCTGGTGTGGCGGGTTCCGACGGAGTCGCGGGCGTCCTGAACGGTGGCTCGGCCGGGCGCCGGGCCAGTCCGCCTCC
>NZ_LIQY01000659.1 GCF_001418495.1 Streptomyces pathocidini
GAGTGGGGGTGGGCGCGGCGGAGTGCTCGCCGTCCTGCACCAGTGTGGTCCCGCCCACGTACCGCTCCCCTCGTCCGCGCCTGCGTTGCGGCCCATTTCTCGCATTGGGCGACAACAGTGAGCAAGCGCGGCAAATTTTCCGGGGGTTGCAAGGGCGGGCACCAACTCCGGTTGCCTGAGGCGCCCTTCAGGCTCTCATCAGCGGCTTTCGCCCCTTACCGGGCGCGACCGGCGCACGCCGGGGGGCTCGAATAAACCACCCGATCGGGGGTCCCCCCAGCGGTAGCCGGGGGGATGGCAGAGATCCTCGGACCGGCTCATCAGACCGGCCGAGTAGCGGCGGTCCGCGCCTACTCCTCGAGGCCGCGCCTACTTCTCGAGGCCTGCGCCTACTTCTCGACCTCGGCGGCGAGCTTGGCGAGCAGCGCGTCGTAGATCCGGGCGAGCCCCTTGGGCGCGAAGGTCTTCTCGAAGAAGCCACCGATGCCGCCCGCGCCGTTCCACACGGTCGTGACAACCGCCTTGGCCTTGCCCTCGCCCGCCGGGGTCACCGTCCAGGTCGTGACCATCGAGGAGTTGCGGTCCTTCTCCACGAGCTGACCCGCGGTCGGCTCGGACACCTCGAGCAGGCAGTCGCGGACCCGCTTGCTGGTGGCCTGGAGCTTCCAGTGGACGAGGCTGCCCTCGCCGTCGCCGCCCTCGCGCACCTCGTACTCGCTGAACTGCTCGGGGAGCAGCTTGGCGCGGGTGCCGGAGTAGTCGGCGAGCGCGTCGAACACCGCCTCGGGGTCCGCCGCGATGATCCGCTCCGTCGTGGCCTCGACCTGCGCCATCGTTCTTCCTTCCGGTCGGCTGGGGCTGTCCTGCGTCGTGCACGCCAAGCCAACCACCGGCGGGGCCTCCGCCCAAATCCGGGCCGAGCCGCCACGAACGGGTGAAGTGCGGGTATCCGCTGGCGCTATTCGAATGAGTGTTCTAGCGTGAGGGATCCGACGAGAGGAGAGGCCATGCGCTGGGACGGTCTGAGCAACAGCGGCGCCGCG
>NZ_LIQY01000066.1 GCF_001418495.1 Streptomyces pathocidini
TGCCCACAGCACGGCGAACGCACGGCCATCGCGGGCGAGCCGCTGCCCGCAGCGCGGCGGAGCCGGGGGCAGCGGCGGGCCGAGACCCCGCCCCGTCCGGGCCGGAGGCCGCACGGCATAGTGGGAGGGTGAGTTCTGTGTCTCGAGGGCTGTCCTCGCCTCGTTCATCCACTGCCGGGAAGGCCCCGGCCGCCGCCGCAGGCGAGGGCCGTGGGGGTGGCGCTGCCGCGCGCGGGGGCCGTGGAAGTATCGGCATCGCCCTGCTGCTCGGGGCCGTCGGCGCGGCCGTCTCGCTCGTTGCTGGTGGGCAGACGTGGGCCGAGGGCGCGTCGAGCGCCGCGCAGGGCGCGATCCCGGTGGCCGCCGGCGGGCGGGACGTCACCGGGCTCCCCGCCGCGCTCGCCATCGTCGGCCTGGCCGCCCTCGTCGCGGTGTTCGCCGTACGGCGGATCGGCCGCGCGGCCGTCGCCGCGCTGCTCGCGCTGAGCGGCGCCGGAGCCGTCCTCACCTCCGTACTCGGCGCTTCCGACACCGCCGCCCTCCGCACGGAGGCCGCCAAGGCGACGGGTCTCGCCCGCGCGGGCGTCGAGCACGTCACGTACACCGCCTGGCCGTGGGTCTCCGCCGCGGGCGGCGCGCTGCTGCTGCTCGCCGGACTGGTCGCGCTGCGCCACGGCGCCAACTGGCCCGCCATGTCCGGCCGTTACGAGCGCGGCGCTGCGCCTGCCCGGACGCGTACGGGCAAGGGCGCGCCGGTCGACCCCGACCGCCCGGAGGAGATGTGGAAGGCCCTCGACCGCGGCGAGGACCCGACACGGGGCTCCTGATACGTCGGCGGGGCACGGGGAACACGTCGGCGGGACACCGTTGACACGTCGTCGGGATCCGTAGGCCACGTCGGTGGGACACAGGGGACACGTCGACTGACACGTCGGCCGGACACGGGGGACACGTCGACCGGCCCCCCGATCAACGAGGATCAGCCGCGTCGGGGACAATGACTGCGAGCTTTCCCAGTTCGCAGGCGCCCGAACCCGGCGCACAGAGCAACGAGGAGTACGCATGGCGGGCAACAGCCACGGACACACCCCGGCCGCCTGGACCGGTGTCACCATCGCCTTCATCGGTTTCTGCATCTCCAGTGTCTTCACGGTGATGGCCGAGCCGTTCGGCGTCGTGGCCGGTCTCGTCGTGGCCGCGCTCGGCGGGGTCGTCGGCATGGGGATGCGGGCCGCGGGCATGGGCCAGGGCAAGCCCGTCCAGCCGGAGTCCCAGGGCCAGGCCCAGCCCCAGGGCTGACCCCGCCCGGCGCTCGCCTTCCGGTTCCGGTCGGCCTCGGGACTGATCTCACGCCGACCCCTGGCCCGGCGGTCGCCCGCCTCCATGGCCAGGTCCAGCTCAGAACCGACCCGGGCCCGGCGGTCACCCCCCCAAGGGCCTGGGCCCAGCCCGCAGGCTGGCCCCGCGACGGCCCCTCCAGCGGTCACCCGCCCCCTCGCACGGCGCGGCTCCGGTTCCCGGAGCTGCGCCGTCGTGCGTACGCGGGGAGACTTGAAGGGTGATCGAACAAGGCGCACAGGCCGCACCGCGCACCCGCCCCCGGGGACTCGCCGCACCACGCGTCCGCCCTCAGGGACCCGTCGCGCCGCGCACCCGCTTCCGAGGGCTCGCCGTGCCGCTGGCCGTTCTTGCCGGAGTCGTGGCCGCCTTCGGCTACGTCGGTGCCGTGGACCCCAATGAGCCGGGTCACTACCCGGTCTGCCCCGTGCTGCACTACACGGGCTTCTACTGCCCCGGCTGCGGCGGCCTGCGCAGCGCGCACGCCGTCGCGCACGGCGACCTCGGCGCCGCGCTCGGCGCGAACGCCCTGGCCGTCACCGCGTACGCCGCCTTCGCCGTGCTCTGGGCACTCTGGGCTGTACGGGCCTGGCGCGGGCATCCCCTGAGCGTGCGGCTCCAGTCCGACCAGCGGCTTCGGCCCGACCAGTGGCTCCTGTCCGACCAGCGGCTCCGGCCAGTCCAGCGCCTCCGGCCCGTCCACTGGTGGTCGCTCGCGGCCGTCGCCGCCCTCTTCACCGTTGTCCGGAATTCGCCGTTCGGGGCGTGGCTCGTGCCGTGAGCCAGGCCCCGGCAGTGCCCTTGCGGGAGGTGGGAACCATGGTGGAAACCACCATGAACGTCCAGGTAGTGGGACCGCGCTCGACCGGATGCGGGAGCACGGCCCCCAGCCGGATACCATCGCAGTGCCTGACCGCGCGCTGTCCGCGGAGCCCGCGGGACCCGCGGGAGCCACCGGGACAGCGCCCACCGGGCGCAGACCATCAGCTCCACACCCGTCCCGGAAGGGGGCCGCTCGCGTGAGTGTGCTCGACGAGATCATCGACGGAGTCCGCGCCGACCTCGCCGAGCGGCAGGCACGTGTCAGCCTCGACGAGCTCAAGGAGCGGGCAGCGAAGGCTCCCCAGGCCAGGGACGGCGTCGCCGCGCTGCGCGGCGACAGCGTCAACGTGATCTGCGAGGTCAAGCGCTCCAGCCCCTCGAAGGGCGCGCTCGCCGCGATCGCCGACCCGGCCGGCCTCGCCGCCGACTACGAGGCGGGCGGCGCGGCCGTCATCAGCGTCCTCACTGAGCAGCGCCGGTTCGGCGGCTCGCTCGCCGACCTGGAGGCCGTACGGGCCAGGGTCGACATCCCCGTCCTGCGCAAGGACTTCATCGTCACCTCGTACCAGCTGTGGGAGGCCCGCGCGTACGGCGCCGACCTCGTGCTGCTGATCGTGGCCGCCCTCGACCAGGAGGCCCTGGTCTCGCTGGTCGAGCGGGCCGAGTCGATCGGGCTGACCCCGCTCGTCGAGGTGCACGACGAGGAGGAGGTCGAGCGGGCCGTGGCTGCCGGGGCGAAGATCATCGGCGTCAACGCGCGCAACCTCAAGACGCTCGAGGTGGACCGCGGGACGTTCGAGCGCGTCGCGCCGGAGATCCCCGCCCACATCGTGAAGGTCGCCGAGTCGGGCGTGCGCGGTCCGCACGACCTGATCGCGTACGCCAACGAGGGCGCGGACGCGGTGCTGGTCGGGGAGTCGCTGGTCACCGGCCGTGACCCCAAGGCCGCCGTCGCCGACCTGGTTGCCGCGGGCGCGCACCCCGCGCTGCGGCACGGGCGGAGCTGAGCCCGGCATGCGCGCGTACGCCCGCCTGGCCCGCGGCTGCCGCCCGCGCGGCTGCCGGGCGCCCGCGCGGCGCGTTCGGGGGCGGCGGGTGCGGTATGCGATCGGCTGCGAGCCGGGGCAGGTCAACGGGATGCGATGGCGCCGGGGCGCTGCGCTCTAGCCCCGTACGGCGTTCTGCCGGTGACCGGGTGCGGCCCGTTGTGCCCACCCGTCCGCCCCTAGCGGAACGCATGCCCACAACTCTCTTCAGGAGTACGTCGGATGTCCTCTGACTTCTTCGTTCCCGATCCCGAGGGTCGGATCCCCAGCGCGCAGGGCTACTTCGGCGCGTTCGGTGGCAAGTTCATCCCCGAGGCGCTGGTCGCCGCGGTCGACGAGGTCGCCGCGGAGTACGAGAAGGCGAAGGCCGACCCGGCCTTCGCCGCCGAACTCGACGAGCTGCTCGCCCACTACACGGGCCGCCCCAGCGCCCTGACCGAGGTGCCGCGGTTCGCCGAACACGCGGGCGGCGCCCGGGTCTTCCTCAAGCGGGAGGACCTCAACCACACCGGCTCGCACAAGATCAACAACGTGCTCGGCCAGGCCCTGCTGACCCGGCGCATGGGCAAGACCCGCGTCATCGCCGAGACCGGCGCCGGCCAGCACGGCGTCGCGACCGCCACCGCCTGCGCCCTCTTCGGCCTCGAGTGCGTGATCTACATGGGCGAGGTCGACACCCAGCGGCAGGCCCTCAACGTGGCGCGGATGCGGATGCTCGGCGCCGAGGTCGTGGCCGTGAAGTCCGGCAGCCGGACGCTGAAGGACGCGATCAACGAGGCGTTCCGCGACTGGGTCGCCAACGTCGACCGCACCCACTACCTCTTCGGCACGGTCGCCGGGCCCCACCCCTTCCCCGCGATGGTCCGCGACTTCCACCGGGTCATCGGCGTCGAGGCGCGCCGCCAGATCCTGGAACGCGCCGGGCGGCTGCCCGACGCGGTCGCCGCGTGCGTCGGCGGCGGGTCCAACGCCATCGGCCTGTTCCACGCGTTCATCCCCGACGAGGGCGTGCGGCTGGTCGGCCTGGAGGCCGCCGGGCACGGCGTCGACTCCGGGGAGCACGCCGCGACCCTGACCGTCGGCGAGCCCGGCATCCTGCACGGCTCGCGCAGTTACGTCCTCCAGGACGACGAGGGGCAGATCACCGAGCCGTACTCGATCTCGGCCGGTCTGGACTATCCCGGCATCGGGCCCGAGCACTCGTACCTGAAGGACTCGGGCCGCGGCGAGTACCGGCCGGTCACCGACGACGAGGCCATGCGGGCGCTGCGCCTGCTGTCGCGCACCGAGGGCATCATCCCGGCCATCGAGAGCGCGCACGCGCTGGCCGGAGCGCTCGACCTGGGGCGGGAGTTGGGCCCCGAGGGCCTGGTGCTCGTCAATCTCTCCGGGCGCGGCGACAAGGACATGGACACCGCCGCCCGCTACTTCGGGCTGTACGACACGGACGCCGCGGTCGAAGCCGACGCGGACGGCGCCGCCGAGATCAGGGGAGACGCCCAGTGAGCGCAACCGCTTCTGCCGGAGGCAAGGGCAAGCTGCTGAGCGACACCCTCGCGGCCGCCAAGGCCGAGGGGCGGTCCGCTCTGATCGCCTATCTCCCGGCCGGGTTCCCGACGATCGACGGAGGCATCGAGGCGGTCAAGGCCGCCTTCGACGGCGGCGCCGACGTGGTCGAGGTCGGGCTCCCGCACAGCGACCCGGTCCTCGACGGGCCGGTCATCCAGACCGCCGACGACATCGCGCTGCGGGGCGGCGTGCGCATCGCCGACGTGCTGCGCACGGTCCGCGAGGCCTTCGAGGCGACCGGCAAGCCGGTGCTCGTCATGACGTACTGGAACCCGATCGACCGCTACGGCGTGGAGCGCTTCACCGCCGAGCTGGCCGCGGCCGGGGGAGCCGGCTGCATCCTGCCCGACCTGCCGGTCGAGGAGTCCGAGGCCTGGCGCAAGGCCGCCGAGCGGCACGGCCTGGCGACGGTCTTCGTCGTCGCGCCGAGCAGCCGGGACGAGCGGCTTGCGAAGATCACCGCGGTCGGCTCCGGCTTCGTCTACGCGGCCTCGCTGATGGGCGTCACCGGAACCCGCGAGTCGGTGGGCCTGGAGGCCCAGGACCTGGTGGGCCGGACCCGGGCGACGACCGAACTGCCGGTCTGCGTGGGCCTGGGCGTCTCCAACCGCGAGCAGGCGGCCGTGGTGGCGGGCTTCGCGGACGGCGTCATCGTCGGCTCGGCGTTCGTCAAGCGCCTGCTGGACGCCCCGGACCTGGCCGCGGGACTGGCCGGAGTCCGGGAACTGGCGGGCGAGTTGGCGCAGGGCGTACGGCGCCGCGCGTGACCGAGGGCCGGGGCGCGTAGACGCAGTCGGCCCAGGTAGTCCGTAAGGGTGGAACTGGAACCGGGGAGGCACGCTGGTGCCTCCCCGGTTCGTTCCTTCAGGGTGTGAGTGACAACAACCGTGAGGGAAAGCGCAGCGCCCGTGAGCGGCTGCGGGAAGAGCGCCGGCGCGAACAGACCCGCGAGAAGCGCAAGCGCTCGCTGCTCGTCGGCGTGGCCGCGGTGGCGGTGCTGGCGCTCGCCGGGGGGATCGGCGTGGCCGTGACCCAGCTGGGCGGCAAGGACGGCGACGGGCCCGTGGTCGCGCCGACCGGGGCCAACGGAGAGGACAGCCTGGCGATCCCGGTCGGCAGGGCGGGCGCTCCGTCCACGCTCACCGTCTACGAGGACTTCCGCTGCCCGGCCTGCGCCCAGTTCGAGCACGGCTTCCGGGACACCATCCGGGAGCTGGAGGACAAGGGGCGGCTGAGGACCCAGTACCACCTCGTCACGATCATCGACGGCAACATGGGCGGCAGCGGCTCGCTCAACGCGGCCAACGCGGCCGCCTGCGCCCAGGACGCCCGCAAGTTCCGCGACTACCACGACGTGCTCTACCGGAACCAGCCGCAGGAGCAGGACGACGCCTTCGCCGACAAGAAGCGGCTGATCAAGCTGGCGGGCCAGGTCAAGGGGCTGGACACCGCCGGGTTCCGCGCGTGCGTGAACGAGGGCAGCCACGACGGCTGGGTCAGGAAGGCCACCACCGCCTTCAACGGCTCGGGCCACCAGGGCACCCCGACCGTCCTGCTCAACGGCAAGAACGTCTATGCCGACCAGCAGAACCCGCTGACCCCGGACAAGCTGAGGAAGAGGGTCGAGGACGCGGCGAAGAAGGCCTGACCCGGGCCTTTGCGGGGCGGCGGGAATCGGCCCCCGCGCGGGCCGATTCCCGCCGCCTGTTATGCAGCCGTTGCCGGGCGGGTTGCCGCGGGTACCGCCCGGCACGGTAGCGTCGACACCGCCATGGACCTCGCATACATTCCCAGTCCGTCGACCGGCGTGATCCACCTCGGACCGATCCCGCTGCGCGGCTACGCGTTCTGCATCATCATCGGCGTCTTCCTCGCCGTCTGGCTCGGCGGCCGCCGGTGGGTGGCCCGCGGCGGGCTGCCGGGGACGGTCGCCGACATCGCCATCTGGGCCGTGCCCTTCGGCCTCGTCGGCGGCCGGCTCTACCACGTGGTCACCACGTACGAGCCGTACTTCGGCGAGGGCGGCAACTGGGTCGACGCGTTCAAGATCTGGGAAGGCGGTCTCGGCATCTGGGGCGCCATCGCCCTGGGCGCCGTCGGAGCCTGGATCGGCTGCCGGCGCCGCGGCATCCCGCTCCCCGCGTACGCGGACGCGGTCGCGCCCGGCATCGCCTTCGCGCAGGCCATCGGGCGCTGGGGCAACTGGTTCAACCAGGAGCTGTACGGGCGGGCGACCGACCTGCCCTGGGCACTGAAGATCGACGCGGACCCGGCCATCGGCCGCGTGGGCGGCACGTACCACCCGACCTTCCTGTACGAGTCGCTGTGGTGCGTGGGTGTCGCGCTGCTGGTGCTGTGGGCCGACCGCCGCTTCAAGCTCGGCCACGGGCGGGCCTTCGCGCTGTACGTCGCCGCGTACACGGTGGGGCGCGGCTGGATCGAGTACATGCGCATCGACGAGGCCCACCACATCCTGGGCCTTCGTCTCAACGTCTGGACCTCGATCGTCGTCTTCCTGGCCGCGGTCGCCTACATGGTGATCTCCGCCCGGCGCGTGCCGGGGCGGGAGGAAGTCGTGGAACCGGCCGCGGAGGCGGCTCGCGCGGAGTCCGCGCCGGACGCGGAGGGCGGCGGTGCCACCCCGGAGGACCCGGGGACGTCCACTGCTCCGGACAGCGGACCAGAGGCCGGCCCCGGCGACGCCGGGAGCGCCCCGGAGTCGAGCGCCTGGAAGAAGCACTGACCTCCCGGCTCCGGCCGAAGCATCTTCGACCGCCCGCCCGCCCGGCCTGACAGGCCGGGCGGGCGGGCGCGCGTGGGCCGCCGACTCCCTGTCTGGCGAAACCGCAGGTCAGAAGGGTAAGTTCGGCCTTCCTTGCTAGCGCGGGCGGTCCGGTCGTGCCTATTTTCGAGGCGTGCGAGACCGATCACGCTCGAGGGAGGCACGAGAGGCGATGTCCGTCATCGACACAGCCGCCGCGCTGCACGTGGCGCACCGGGACAACCACACCCACCGCGACGTCAACGGCGGCTGGCTGCGGCCCGCGGTGTTCGGCGCCATGGACGGGCTCGTCTCCAACCTGGCGCTGATCACCGGGGTCGCGGGCGGCAACGTGGCCTCCGGCACGATCGTGATCACCGGTCTGGCCGGGCTGGCGGCCGGCGCGTTCTCGATGGCCGCCGGCGAGTACACCTCCGTGGCCTCGCAGCGCGAGCTCGTCCTCGCCGAGCTGGACGTGGAGCGGCGGGAGCTGCGCAAGAACCCCAAGGACGAGCAGCTGGAGCTGGCGGCGCTGTACGAGTCCCGGGGCGTCGAGCCGAAGCTGGCGCGCGAGGTCGCCCGGCAGCTGTCCACCGACCCCGAGCAGGCGCTGGAGATCCACGCCCGGGAGGAGCTGGGCGTCGACCCGGCTGACCTCCCCTCGCCCGCGATCGCCGCCGTCTCGTCCTTCGGATCCTTCGCGCTGGGCGCGCTGCTGCCCGTACTGCCGTATCTGCTCGGGGTCACGGTGCTGTGGCCCGCCGTGCTGCTGGCACTGGCCGGGCTCTTCGCCTGCGGCGCAGTCGTGGCGAGAGTCACGGCCCGCACCTGGTGGTACAGCGGGCTCCGGCAGCTGATACTGGGTGGCACCGCCGCGGCCATCACCTACGGACTCGGCACGCTCTTCGGGACCGCCGTCGGCTAGCGCCCGGCCCGGGCGGGGAGCGGAACCGGCGCAGCGCACCCCGCGCACCACGTTTCCCCTGGGTTTCAGCCGCTTTACGAGCGGGCATGAGCCCGAAGCGCTGCAGGCAATGTCGCCCGTCGCGCCGCCGGGGCCGTGGACGGGTGTCCACCCGCAGGCCCCCACCCACCGCCTTGCGCGGCGTCCGTATATTGAAATGACCTGTCCGCTTCCCGGGAAGCGGGCCATTATGTAACCTGCATGAAAATTTCTGCGCAGAGGGCCAACGTCGTCCCTCGGCACTGACACTGCCACGACGACGACGGGAGAGCCGATGCGTTCCGCGTCCACGCACTCGACCGGCACCGGCACCGCCGCCTGGTCGCCCATGGACGGGCGACCCGCCCCGCAGGGCATGTACGACCCCCGCAACGAGCGCGACGCCTGCGGCGTCGGCTTCGTCGCGACCCTCACCGGCGAGGCCAGCCACGAGCTCGTGGAACAGGCCCTCACCGTGCTGCGCAACCTGGAGCACCGCGGGGCCACCGGCTCCGAGCCGGACTCCGGCGACGGCGCGGGCATCCTGCTCCAGGTGCCGGACGCCTTCCTGCGTGAGAGCGTCGCGTTCGCCCTGCCCGAGGCCGGCTCGTACGCCGTCGGCATCGCCTTCCTGCCCGCCGAGGACGGCCCCGCTCAGGAGGCCGTCTCGCGGATCGAGACGATCGCCGCCGAGGAGGGCCTGACCGTCCTCGGCTGGCGCGAGGTCCCCGTCGCCCCCGAGCTGCTGGGCAACGGCGCCCGCGCCACCATGCCCGCCTTCCGCCAGCTGTTGGTGAGCGACGGGCGCAGCAGCGGGCTGGCGCTGGACCGCAAGGCGTTCGTGCTGCGCAAGCGCGCCGAGCGCGAGGCCGGCGTCTACTTCCCCTCGCTCTCCGCACGGACCCTCGTCTACAAGGGCATGCTCACCACCGGGCAGCTGGAGCCGTTCTTCCCCGACCTGTCGGACCGCCGACTGGCGACCGCCATCGCGCTGGTCCACTCGCGGTTCTCGACCAACACCTTCCCGAGCTGGCCGCTGGCCCACCCGTACCGCTTCGTCGCCCACAACGGTGAGATCAACACCGTCCAGGGCAACCGCAACTGGATGCGGGCGCGGGAGTCGCAGCTCGTTTCTGATGCGTTCGGCTCTGCCGACCATGGGCACAGTGGCTCCGCCGACCATGGGCACAGCGGCTCCGCGGACCACGGACCCAGCGGATCCGACAAGCTGGACCGGATCTTCCCCGTCTGCACCCCCGGCGCCTCCGACTCGGCGACCTTCGACGAGGTGCTGGAGCTGCTCCACCTCGGCGGGCGCTCGCTGCCCCACAGCGTGCTGATGATGGTCCCCGAGGCCTGGGAGAACCACGCCTCCATGGACCCGGCCCGCCGGGCCTTCTACCAGTACCACTCCACGATGATGGAGCCCTGGGACGGCCCCGCCTGCGTCACCTTCACCGACGGCACCCAGGTCGGCGCCGTACTCGACCGCAACGGGCTGCGCCCGGGCCGCTACTGGGTCACCGACGACGGCCTCGTCGTGCTCTCCTCCGAGGTCGGCGTCCTCGACATCGACCCGGCCAAGGTCGTCCGCAAGGGCCGCCTCCAGCCCGGCCGGATGTTCCTCGTGGACACCGCCGAGCGCCGCATCATCGAGGACGACGAGATCAAGGCCGGCCTCGCCGCCGAGCACCCGTACGCGGAGTGGCTGGAGGCCGGCGAGATCGAGCTGGAGGACCTGCCCGAGCGCGAGCACATCGTGCACACCCACGCCTCGGTCACCCGCCGCCAGCAGACCTTCGGCTACACCGAGGAAGAGCTGCGCGTCATCCTCGCGCCGATGGCCAAGACCGGCGCCGAGCCGATCGGCTCCATGGGCACCGACTCGCCGATCGCCGCGCTCTCCGAGCGCCCCCGGCTGCTCTTCGACTACTTCACCCAGCTGTTCGCGCAGGTCACCAACCCGCCGCTGGACGCCATCCGCGAGGAGCTGGTCACCTCGCTGATCTCCTCGCTCGGCCCGCAGGGCAACCTGCTGGAGCCGACCGCGGCCTCCTGCCGCAGCGTCACCCTGCCGTTCCCGGTGATCGACAACGACGAGCTGGCCAAGCTCATCCACATCAACGCCGACGGCGACCTGCCCGGCTTCAAGGCCGCCACCCTCTCCGGCCTCTACCGGGTCGGCGGCGGGGGACAGGCGCTGGCCGACCGCATCGCCGAGATCTGCGCCGAGGCCGACTCCGCCATCGAGGCCGGTGCCCGGCTGATCGTGCTCTCCGACCGGCACTCGGACGCCGAGCACGCCCCGATCCCCTCGCTGCTGCTGACCTCGGCCGTGCACCACCACCTGATCCGTACGAAGCAGCGCACGCAGGTGGGGCTGCTCGTCGAGGCCGGTGACGTGCGCGAGGTGCACCACGTGGCGCTGCTGATCGGCTACGGCGCCGCGGCCGTCAACCCGTACCTCGCCATGGAGTCGGTCGAGGACCTGGTCCGCGCGGGCACCTTCCTGCCCGGCGCCGAGGCCGCCACCGCGATCCGCAACCTCATCAAGGCGCTCGGCAAGGGCGTCCTGAAGGTGATGTCCAAGATGGGCATCTCCACCGTCGCCTCCTACCGCGGCGCGCAGGTCTTCGAAGCAGTCGGCCTGGACGAGGAGTTCGTCGCCACCTACTTCCACGGCACCGCCACCAAGATCGGCGGCGCGGGCCTGCACGTCATCGCGCGCGAGGTCGCCGAGCGGCACGCCAAGGCGTACCCCGCCTCCGGGATCGCCCCGGCGCACCGCACGCTGGACATCGGTGGCGAGTACCAGTGGCGCCGCGAGGGCGAGCCGCACCTGTTCGACCCCGAGACCGTCTTCCGGCTCCAGCACTCCACCCGCGCCGGCCGCTACGACGTCTTCAAGCAGTACACCCAGCGCGTGGACCAGCAGTCCGAGCGCCTGATGACACTGCGCGGGCTGTTCGCCCTGAAGACAACCAAGAACGGCAAGAGCGACCGGCCCTCGATCCCGATCGACGAGGTCGAGCCGGTCAGCGAGATCGTCAAGCGGTTCTCCACCGGCGCCATGTCGTACGGCTCCATCTCGCGCGAGGCGCACGAGACGCTGGCCATCGCCATGAACCAGCTGGGCGGCAAGTCCAACACTGGTGAGGGCGGCGAGGACCCGGAGCGGCTCTACGACCCGGCCCGCCGGTCCGCGATCAAGCAGGTGGCCTCCGGCCGGTTCGGTGTGACCAGCGAATACCTGGTCAACTCCGACGACATCCAGATCAAGATGGCGCAGGGCGCCAAGCCCGGCGAGGGCGGCCAGCTGCCCGGCCACAAGGTGTACCCGTGGGTGGCCAAGACCCGGCACTCCACGCCCGGTGTCGGCCTGATCTCGCCGCCGCCGCACCACGACATCTACTCGATCGAGGACCTGGCCCAGCTGATCCACGACCTGAAGAACGCCAACCCCCGGGCGCGCATTCACGTCAAGCTGGTCTCCGAGGTCGGCGTCGGCACCGTCGCCGCGGGCGTCTCCAAGGCGCACGCCGACGTCGTGCTGATCTCCGGCCACGACGGCGGTACGGGCGCCTCGCCGCTGACCTCGCTCAAGCACGCCGGTGGCCCCTGGGAGCTGGGTCTCGCCGAGACCCAGCAGACGCTGCTGCTCAACGGGTTGCGCGACCGTATCGTCGTGCAGACCGACGGCCAGCTGAAGACCGGCCGCGACGTGGTCATCGCCGCGCTGCTCGGCGCCGAGGAGTTCGGCTTCGCGACCGCGCCACTGGTGGTCTCCGGCTGCGTCATGATGCGCGTCTGCCACCTCGACACCTGCCCGGTCGGCATCGCCACCCAGAACCCGGTGCTGCGCGAGCGGTTCAGCGGCAAGGCCGAGTTCGTCGTGAACTTCTTCCGGTTCATCGCCGAGGAGGTCCGCGAGCTGCTGGCCGAGCTGGGCTTCCGCACGCTGGAGGAGGCCGTCGGCCGCGCCGAACTCCTCGACACCCAGCGGGCGGTGGACCACTGGAAGGCCCAGGGCCTGGACCTGGCGCCGCTGCTGCACGTGCCGGACCTGCCCGCGGGCGCCGTCCGCCACCACGCCATCGCGCAGGACCACGGCCTGGAGAAGGCACTCGACAACGAGCTGATCAAGCTCGCCGCCGACGCGCTGACCGCGGACAGCGCCGAGGCCGCCCAGCCGGTGCGCGCCCAGGTGGCCATCCGCAACATCAACCGCACGGTCGGCACCATGCTGGGCCACGAGGTGACGAAGCAGTTCGGCGGCGCGGGCCTGCCCGACGACACCGTCGACATCACCTTCACCGGCTCCGCGGGCCAGTCCTTCGGCGCGTTCGTGCCGCGCGGTGTCACGCTCCGCCTGGAGGGCGACGCCAACGACTACGTCGGCAAGGGCCTCTCCGGCGGCCGGCTGGTCGTCCGCCCGGACCGGGGCGCCGACCACCTGGCCGAGTTCTCCACCATCGCGGGCAACACCATCGCGTACGGCGCGACCAGCGGCGAGATCTACCTCCGCGGCCGGGTCGGCGAGCGCTTCTGCGTCCGCAACTCCGGCGCGACGGTGGTGGCCGAGGGCGTGGGCGACCACGGCTGCGAGTACATGACCGGCGGCAGCGCGGTCGTACTCGGCGAGACCGGCCGCAACTTCGCGGCCGGCATGTCGGGCGGCTTCGCCTACGTCGTCGACCTCGACCCCGACAACGTCAACAAGGAACTCGCCCCGGCCGTCGCGCCGCTGGACGAGTCCGACCGGGAGTGGCTGCACGGTGTGGTGCGCCGCCACCGGGAGGAGACCGGATCCACCGTCGCCGAGAAGCTGCTCGCCGACTGGGACGCGGCTGTGACCCGCTTCAGCAAGGTCACGCCGCCCACGTACCAGGCCGTGCTCGCCGCCAAGGACGCCGCCGAGCGAGCCGGACTCTCCGAGTCCGAGACCCACGAGAAGATGATGGAGGCGGCGACCCATGGCTGACCCCAAGGGCTTCCTGACGCACGGGCGCGAGGTCGCTCGGACCCGCCCGGTCGACGAGCGCGTCAAGGACTGGAAAGAGGTCTACGTCCCGGGCTCGCTGCTGCCCATCATCAGCAAGCAGGCCGGCCGGTGCATGGACTGCGGCATCCCGTTCTGCCACAACGGCTGCCCGCTGGGGAACCTCATCCCCGAGTGGAACGACTACGCCTACCGCGAGGACTGGTCCGGGGCGAGCGAGCGGCTGCACGCGACCAACAACTTTCCGGAGTTCACCGGCCGGTTGTGCCCCGCGCCGTGCGAGGCGGCCTGCGTGCTGGGCATCAACCAGCCCGCGGTGACCATCAAGAACGTCGAGGTCACCATCATCGACAAGGCGTGGGAGACCGGTGACGTCACCCCGCAGCCGCCCGAGCGGCTGTCCGGCAAGACCGTCGCCGTCATCGGCTCCGGCCCGGCCGGCCTGGCCGCCGCGCAGCAGCTGACCCGGGCCGGCCACACGGTCGCGGTCTACGAGCGCGCGGACCGCATCGGTGGCCTGCTGCGCTACGGCATCCCCGAGTTCAAGATGGAGAAGCGCCACATCAACCGCCGCATCGAGCAGATGCGCGCGGAGGGCACCAAGTTCCGTACGGGCGTGGAGGTCGGCCGGGACCTCGACGCGGCCAAGCTGCGCAAGCGGTACGACGCGGTGGTCATCGCCGCGGGCTCCACGACCGCCCGCGACCTCCCGGTCCCCGGGCGCGAGCTGACCGGCATCCACCAGGCCATGGAGTACCTGCCGCTGGCCAACAAGGTGCAGGAGGGCGACTTCGTGGCGCCCCCCATCAGCGCCGAGGGCAAGCACGTCGTGGTCATCGGTGGCGGCGACACCGGCGCGGACTGCGTCGGCACCGCGCACCGCCAGGGCGCGGCCTCCGTCACGCAGTTGGAGATCATGCCGCGCCCCTCGGAGGAGCGGCCGGGCCACCAGCCGTGGCCGACCTTCCCCATGACCTACAAGGTCACCTCGGCCCACGAGGAGGGCGGCGAGCGCGTCTACGCGGTCTCCACCACCCACTTCGAGGGCGACGAGGACGGGAACGTGCAGTTCCTGCACCTGGTCGAGGTCGAGTTCAAGGACGGCACGTTCGAGCAGAAGCCGGGCACCGAGCGGAAGATCCCGGCCCAGCTGGTGACGCTGGCTATGGGCTTCACCGGCATCGACCGCGAGAACGGCCTCGTCGAGCAGTTCGGCCTGGAGCTGGACGCGCGCGGGAACGTGGCGCGGGACGCGGAGTTCCAGACCAACGTGCCGGGCGTGTTCGTGGCCGGTGACGCGGGCCGCGGGCAGTCGCTGATCGTCTGGGCGATCGCCGAGGGCCGCTCCGCGGCGCGCGGGGTCGACCGCCACCTCACCGGCGCGAGCTCGCTCCCGGCCCCGATCGGCCCGACGGACCGGGCGCTGACGGTGTGACGGCCTGAGCGCTCGGCGGTCCGACGGATCGCCCGCCGGGGCCCGTCTCCTCGGAGCCGGGGCCCGGCCCCCAAGAACTGTCCCGTACAACGGTGTACGGACGGATAGCCGCGGCGTCCGCCTCTTCCCCTCCCCGACCACAGCGGGGGTGAGAGGCCGGACGCCGTGGTGCTTTCGCCGCCGGCGGTCGTGCCGCGGCGGTTGCCTTGGCGCTGACAACAAGTCCGGTGCCGGCCTCCTCAAGGAGGGCGGGCACCGGACCCGCGGGGGTTGCGCGTCAAGTGGCGCTACGCGTAGACGCGTTCCACGAATTCGGCCAGTTGGTCGTCGCTGATGTTCCGGGCCAGGTTCTGTTCGGTGACCATGCCGATCAGGCGGTGGCTGTCGCGGACGTCGATGACGGGGAGGCGCTTGATCTGGTGGGTCTCCATCATCTCCAGGGCCTCGGTGATCGGCGCGTCCGCGTCGATCCAGAACAGCGTGCCCGCCAGCTCCGACGCGCGCGTCGTCGACAGGTCCCTGCCCTCGGCGCAGCACTCCACCACGATGTCGCGGTCGGTGATCATGCCCTTGAGCCGGTCGTCCGTGCCGCAGATCGGTAGGCTGCCGACGCCGAGGTCGCGCATCATGCGACAGGCGTCCAGCATCGTCTGGTTCTCACCGACGCACTGCGTGCCCTCGGTCATGATGTCGCGGACCCGCATGGTTTCTGTGGCCATGACCGGTACTTCCTTCCGTTCTCGCTCGCCTGTCACCGCGTGTCCTCCGCCAGGTCCTTGAGATGCCGCAGGTCGTCCCGGACGAGTCGCTCGATCGCGCCGACCTGCGCGAACCCCTTCGGGCTGCCGAAAGTCTCCTTGACCGTCGCCGGGTCGTACTCCACCCGCACCTGGACGCGGGTGTGCTGCGGGTCGAGCGGCAGCACCGAGAAAGTGCCCTTCAGATGGGCACCGTTCATGATCCGCCACGTCATCAACCGGCCCTGGCCCCGGTCGAGTATCTCGGTGTCGAGCCCGTAAACCCGGTCTCCCGCCTCGATGTCCAGATGCGCCCGGTGCGCGCCTTGGGTACGGGCGTTCCGGACGCCGTCCAGGCGCCTACGTGTCGCACTCCAGGACCGTCCGGCACAGGCCGCACCGCGCCCGTACCCGTCCCCGCACCGGGACCCGTATCCGCTGCTGGCAGGTGGGGCAGGGGAAGGTGACCCGGAGTTCCGAGCCGCCCTCGAAGGAGTAGAAGGCCCGGGGGGAACCGGTCGCCCCACCACCGGCCGGCCCGCCACTGGCGGCAGAACCCTCCCGCGCCGACCGCCGGTCCTTCGCGTACCGGCGCCGTCCCGCCCACCCCGACGCCGTCAGCGGCGGCTGCCGCGCGTCGCGCCGCGCCGGTGCCAGCCCGGCTTGGTACGCGGTGTACGCCTGCGGGCTGGTGAACCACGGCGAGGGGTCCTCGCCGAACACCAGGGCGCGCTTGGCCAGCACGTACCCGAACTCCTCCGGCGTGAGATAGCCCAGCTTCTGCGAGGACACCCCGTCCTCGCGGAACGCGTCGAGCAGCAGCCAGCCCGCGCCGAGGTACGCGGTGGTGGTGTCGGTGAGGATCTCGTTGTCGCGCGTGCCCGGGAAGGAGAGGTCCAGGCGGTGCAGGTAGACGTGCGCGACCTCGTGCGCGAGCGCCGCGCCGATGTCCCGGCGGTGGGTGCGGAACCGGTCGTTCAGCTCGATGAAGTACTCGGGCCCGGCGGCGAGTTCGATGTTCGCGGCGTGGTGCATGTCCCGGAAGCTCACGATCATCCGGGCGTCCGGCAGCCGGAAGTGCCGCACCATCGCGCGGGCCACCCGCTGCACCCCCAGGTGCAGGTCGTCGTGGTCGGCGAAGGCCACCTCGGCCGGGTGGACGCTCGCCGCGAAGGTGCTCACGGTGTCGTACGAGAGCCGCTTGTAGAGGGCGGTGATCGCCGCCCGCACGGTCTCGATGTGCGGATAGCCGTGCACCACCTCGCTGGCCGTTCCCACGCATCAACTCTACGTGCGGGGGAGCGGCGCGGACCCGCCCCGAACAGGAGCGATCGCCGCCGAGGGCGTGGCCAATGTCATGGTTTAAGGTGAACTGCACAAGCTTGCACAGGCCTGTGCAGGCCAGGGACACAGGCCCGGGGACACAGGCCACGGACCGGCGGTCGAGGGGAACACATGGCGATCACGGTGGTCATCGCGGACGACCAGGAGATGGTCCGCATGGGCTTCCGGATGATCCTGGAGAGCCGCCCCGACATCGAGGTCCTCGCCGACGTCGTCAACGGCGAGGCGGCCCTGGAGGCGACCCGGCGGCTGCGGCCCGACGTGCTGCTCCTCGACATCCGGATGCCCGGCGTCGACGGGCTGGAAGTTACCCGCCGCCTCTGCGGCCCCGACGCCCCGGCCGGGGACGGCTACCGCCCCCGCATCGTCATCGTCACCACCTTCGACCACGACGCGTACGTCCACACCGCGCTCCGCAACGGCGCCAGCGGCTTCCTGCTGAAGGACGCCAGCCCGGCGCTGCTCGTGGAGGCCGTGCACGCGGCCGCCGCCGGGGACTCGCTGATCTCGCCCGCCATCACCGTGCGGCTGCTGCGGGACATGGCCCCGGCCGGGCGCTCGGGGGAAGCGCCGAGGGAGCCGTCCGAGCCGCTCACCGAGCGCGAGCAGCAGGTCGTACGGGAACTGGCCCGCGGCCGCACGAACGCGGAGATCGCCTCCGAGCTGTTCGTTTCCCTGTCCACGGTCAAGACCCATCTGGCGAACGTGCAGACCAAGCTGGACGCCCGCAACCGCGTGGAGATCGCGGCCTGGGCCTGGGAGAGCGGGCTGGCCCGGACATGAGCTCGGCGTGCCGTACGAGGCCGGGTACGACGCCGGTGGCCGACGCGGAACCGGCCGCGCCATGAGCCCCATGGCCAGTTTCGTGGCCCGCCATCCCCGCTGGTCGACCGGCGGGAAGGTGCTGCTCGCCCTGGTCCTGCTGGGGCTCGTCACCTTCGAGGGCGTCGTGCTCGCCCGGCAGCCGAACGTGCCCCACGCCGTGGTCTGGGCCTCGGGCCTGGCCGTCTGCCCGCTGGTCGTGCCGTACGCGCGAGTGCCTCTCGCCGTACGGGCGTCCCTGGCCGCCGCCATCTCCTGGACGGCGACGATCATTCTCATCGTCGGCAACCACCCGACGGCGGTGTGGGGGATCGGCGAGGCCGTCGCGCTGCTCGTACTGCTCGCCGACGTCCTCAGCCATGCCGCGACGCGGACCGCCGCGATCCTCGGGCCGCTGCTGGGTACGGCGTGCATGTCCGTGCCGGTGCGGGACACCGATCCCGGGCGGTTCACGCTGCTGTTCACCGTGCTCACCGTCGTCGTCTCCGCGTACTCGCTGATGCTGCGCGCGCATGCCGCGCAGCGGGTCCGCGACATCGAGGCCGTACGCGCAGCCGAGCGGCTCGAACTCGCCCGCGAGCTGCACGACGTGGTCGCGCACCACGTCACCGGGGTCGTCGTCCAGGCCCAGGCCGCGCAGTACACCTCACTCCAGGGGGAGGCCGCGGGCAGTGCGTTCCGGCGGATCGAGGACGAGGGGATCGAGGCGCTGGGGGCCATGCGGCGGCTGGTGGCGGTCATGCGCGACCGGCGGGGGCAGGGGCGGGAGCCCGCGGAGGTGGAGATGGCGCCGGTCGCGGGGATCGGGGAGGTACGGGAGCTGGCGGACGCGTTCGCGCGGAGCGGGCCGCCGGTGATCCTGTCGATCGAACCGGGGCTGGAGGAGCGGCTTCCCGAGGAGATCGCCGCCGCCGTGCACCGCATCGTGCGGGAGGCACTGACGAACATCCGCAAGCACGCGGCGGACGCGACGGCGGTACGGGTGGATGTGCGGGGCGTCGGGGACGCGGTTGAGCTCCGTGTCGCGGATGACGGGACCAGCGGTGTTCCGGTCGCCGAGGAGGCCGGCGGCGGGTTTGGCCTGGTCGGCATGTCGGAACGCGCGGAGGCGATGGGGGGCCATCTCCGGGCCGGCCCAAGCCCTGCGGGCGGCTGGCAGGTAGAAGCGCTCCTCCCTCTGACCCGCCCGAGGTAGCCCCCGGCACCGTTCCGGTGTGGGGCCGAACCACGGTGTCAGTTGGCGCTCGCGCCGTCTCGGATGCGTAGGGCTCGGCGTAGGTCGTCTTGTTGGTCTGCCAGTTTGCGGCGGAGCGCCGGGGCGGGATCGGCGTCGCGGAGGCATTTCTCGGTCAGCCGGAGGGTCTCCGCATCCACCGCGTGGAGCGGGAACCCGTACCGGCTGCCGAGCGCCTCGGCGATGGCCGGCCCGCGGCGGGCGGCGGCCGCGACCGCCGCCGGGAAGTACCGCGGCACGAAGTCCCGTACGAGATCGCGCTGTTCGGGATGCCAGAACCCGTCCGCCGTCGCGGTGACGAGATACGCGGACAGCTCGTCGTTCTCGAACAGGTCCGCCCAGGCCGCCTCCTTGGCGGCGAGGTCCGGCAGCGCCGCCCGGCAGCGCGCCGCCCCCTCCCGCCCGGTCGCGCTCGGATCGCGCGCCAGCTCGGCGTCGATGTCCGCGGGCGACGCCGCGCCCAGTACGGCCAGCCGCGCCAGGATCCGCCAGCGCAGTTCGGGGTCCAGCTCGGGCCCGCCCGGCACGATCCCGGCGGCGAGCCACTCGCCGAGCGAGTCCGGGTCGGCGGAGCTGTCGACGAACGTCCGCAGTGCGGAAAGCCGCAGCCCCGGGCCTGACCCGTCCTCGGTGATCCGCAGGATGTCGCGGCAGACCGCCCGCAGCGTGGACAGTGCCGCGCCCCGCTCGGTGTGTGGCAGGAACCGGTCGGCGAGGTGCGCACGGGCGAAGGCCAGCACGCCCTGCACGACGGCGGTGTCCGTCTCGTACGGCAGATGGGCGCGGGCCACGGCCAGGTAGCCGGTGGGCGGCAGGTGCACGTCGCGGACCATGTCGCGCGCCGCGTTCCACACGACGGCGCGCGCGAGCGGGTCCGCCAGGCGGGACAGCGAGCGCTCCACCGCGCCCCACGAGGCCGCGTCCAGGCGGATCTTGGCGTACGTGAGGTCGCCGTCGTTGAGCAGCAGCAGGTCGGGCCGCGGCCCGGCGACGGTCAGCGGCTCGGGGTCGCCGTCCGCCGGTACGTCGAGGACATGGCGGCCGCGCAGCGTCAGCGCCCCGCCCGGGTCGTGGCTGTAAGCGCCGACGGTGACGCGGTGCGGTCGGCTGCCGGTGTGGCGCACCGCCAGCCGCCAGCCCGCACACCCGCCGCGCGCGCCGCCACTTGCGGCACGACCCGCAGCGCCACCCGTACCGTCCTCCGCGGAGGCGGACGACACCTCCGCCGCCAGCACGTCCACCCCCGTCGTCCGCAGCCACGCGTCCGCCCACGCGTGCACGTCGCGCCCCGAGGCGCGGGCGATGGAGTCGATGAAGTCGGCGAGTGTCGCGTTGCCGAAGCGGTGGCGCGCGAAGTGGTCGTTGATGCCCGCCAGGAAGTCCGACTCGCCCAGCCAGGCGACGAGTTGGCGCAGCGCGGAGGCGCCCTTCGCGTACGAGATGCCGTCGAAGTTCAGGCGTGCGGACGCCGTGTCGGGCACCGCGTCCGGCTCGGGCGCGACCGGGTGGGTGGAGGGCCGCTCGTCCGCGTCGTACCCCCAGCTCTTGCGGGCGATGGCGAAGTCGGTCCACGTGCCGTCGAACCCGGTCGCCTCGGTCAGGATCTGGAAGCCCATGTACTCGGCGAACGACTCGTTCAGCCAGATGTCGTCCCACCACTTCAGCGTGACGAGGTCCCCGAACCACATGTGTGCCATCTCGTGCGCGATGACCATGGCCCGGGTCTGCCGCTCGGTGTCGGTGACGGCCGAGCGGAACACGAACTCGTCGCGGAAGGTGACCAGTCCGGGGTTCTCCATCGCCCCCGAGTTGAACTCCGGCACGAACGCCTGGTCGTAGGAGTCGAAGGGGTACGGCTCGTCGAAGATCTCGTGGTAGCGGTCGAAGCAGCGGCGGGTGATGTCCAGCAGCTCGTCGGCGTCGGCGTCCAGGTACGGCGCGAGGGAGCGGCGCACGTGCAGCCCGAACGGGATGCCGCGGTGCTCGGCGCGCACCGAGTGGTACGGCCCGGCGGCCAGCGCCATCAGATACGTGCTGATGGGCGGCGTCGGCGCCAGCTCCCAGCGGCCGGCCGCGACCCGCTCGGCCCGCCCGTTGCCGAGCACCGTCCACTCGCGCGGCGCGGTCACCGACACCGCGAACTCGGCCTTCAGATCGGGCTGGTCGAAGGCCGCGAACACGCCGGGCGCGTCGGTCATGCAGCACATCGTGTACAGGTACGTCTCGCCGTCGGCCGGGTCGGTGAAGCGGTGCATGCCCTCGCCCGTGTGCGAGTACGCGAGGTCCGCCTCGACCCGCAGCTCGTGCTCGCCCGGCGCCAGCCCGGCCAGCGGCAGCCGCCCGTCGGCGTACGAGGAGGTGTCGAGGTCCGTGCCGTCCAGCACCGCGCGGTGCAGGGTCTGCGCGCGGACCTCGACGAAGGTGTCGGCGCTCTCGCGCGCCGCGAAGCGGACGACGGTCGTCGAACCGAACACGGCGTCACCGCGGGTCAGGTCGAGATCGATGGAGTAGCGGTGTACGTCGAGGACCCCGGCACGGGCCCGCGCTTCGCTGCGCGTCAGTACGGACATCCGCCCATTGTGGCTCAACGGGCGATCCCCGGCGCGTACCGGACCGTCTTGGTGAACGGGCTGTGGTCCGCCGATCCCCAGCGGTCGGCCACCGCGTCCACGAGCTCCGCCGAACCGCCAGCAGACCGAGGCTCGACTCCGCGTCGGCGGGCGGGGGCGCCGACTCGCCCGGAGGAGGGCCGCCTTCGTCTCGTTCGCGGCACGGCGTATGACACCTGGGTGCTGCAGGTGTTCAGGGCGCATGGGAATTCGGGGTGTTGTGTGAAACGTGAGCGATGTTCATGTCCGGAGGGGAGAAAGGGGGGGAGGAGAGTGACGTATGCGCTACTTCAAGCCGCCCCCCTTCGCCATGCCCCTCCCCGAATACGGTTACGGGCAGCCGCCCGTGCTGGCCGCCGTCGAGCGGGACATGTGGGCCTGGATCGAGAGCTACGACCTACCCGTCAACCCGTCGATGCGCGAGCATCTGGCCCGTACCCGGCCCGAATACCTGACCGCCCTCTACTACCCCTACGCCGACGCGCCCCATCTCGCGGCGCTCAACCACTACATGACGCTGGCGTTCCTCATCGACGACCTGCTGGACGACGCGATCAGCGAGAACGACGAGTCGGCCGTCGCCGAGTTCACCGCCGATCTCGCCGACGTGGCGCGAGGGGAGCGGGAGCCGTCCCACCCCGTCGCGCGGGCCCTGGACGGAGTGCTCGGCGAGTTGGCGCAGGACCGTTCCCCGCAGTGGCGTTCGCTGCTGAACGAGGCGAACGAGCGCTGGCTCGACACGTACTCCGTGGAGGCGCGGACCAGCGGCGAGGGCCGGGCCATGCGGTTCGGGGAGTACGTGGTCCACCGCAGGCACGGGGTCGACATGATGGTCTTCCTTCACCTGGAGGAGTACGCGCACGACATCGAACTGCCCGCGGAAGTAAGGGACTTGCCCGCCATGGTGCAGGCGCGGGAGCACGTCTGCGACTGGGCCGGTCTCTACAACGACGTCTTCTCGGCCGAGAAGGAGGAGGCGGTCGGCTATCCGTACAACGGCGTCCTGATCGTGCGGGAGCAGCGCGGCTGCTCGACGCGGGAGGCCGCGGAGGTCGTCGGAGACGCTCTGACCGGGCTCATCGGGCAGTTCGAGGCCGCGGGCGAGGCGGTGCGGGCGCAGGTGCGGGCCGCGACCGATGACGATCCGGCGGTCCTGCGGGCCGCGCTGCGCGTGGTCGACGGCTACCGGCACTGCTTACGCGGCAACTTCGACTACCACCTCAGCGCCGCCCGCTACGACCGCGCGCCGTCCTACCTGCCTCCCGCACAGAACGACGGCCTCCGGCCACTGTGGAGTCCGGCGCACGCCCTCCGGGGGGACTCGGGTGATTGAGACGCACCCTGCCGGCGAAGGAGACCTGGCGCGGCGGGCCGCAGGCCGTACGTCACGCCCTCGCGACCACAGCGAGGCCGTCGCCGCGGGCGGGTAGCTCCCTTTTTCTAACGAGCACGAGGCCGTTCAGCTGTTAGGAATCCAACGGCGGTAGGAGCTCCTGCTCACGACTTGAGGTCGTTGGCGATCGTCTCGTGGTGGCGGATGACCTCGGCGATGATGAAGTTCAGCAGCTTCTCGGCGAACGCCGGATCCAGCTTCGCGCTCTCCGCGAGCTGGCGCAGCCGGGCGATCTGGCGGGCTTCGCGGGCCGGGTCGGCGGGCGGGAGGTCGTGGCCGGCCTTGAGCCGCCCGACCTGCTGGGTGCACTTGAACCGCTCGGCCAGCATGTACACGACCGCTGCGTCGATGTTGTCGATGCTGTCCCGCAGCCGGACGAGCTCATCCCGCGCGGACTCATCGACGGGACCCACGGAACGGTCGGACTTGTCGGTCATGGATCGAGCTCCCGTGGCGAGTCACTGACAGCGGCTGACCACCGTAACAGGGCAGGTCGCATGGGAAGACGGGAGGTTCCTTCCGTTTGGTTCCAGTGGGGCCGATTGCCTCAGTGTGCGCCACTTTCGCCCTGGCGGGCCACCGGCGCATGGCCGCCGCCGGTCACCATCGGCGGGTCGTCCGGGGCCGGGATCTGGTTGCTCCAGCCGCCGGGGACCGCGCGGCCCTGCTGCTCGCGGAAGCGGATGGGGGCCGTGCCGACGCGCCGGGTGAACAGGCGGCTGAAGTAGGCCGGGTCGTCGTAGCCGACGCGGCGGGCGATCGAGGCCACCGGCAGCTCGGTCGCGGCCAGCAGCTCCTTGGCGCGGCCCAGGCGGATGCCCAGCAGATAGTCCTTCGGGCTGCATCCGGCCGCGCGCCGCACGGCGGTGCGCAGTTCGGCCGCCGTCATGCCGTGCCGCGCCGCGTGCTCGGCGACCGACAGCGGCTGGAACGCGTCCCGCGCCAGGGCCTGGAGGACGGGATCCCCGTCGCCGCCCAGGTCCGCGCGGGCGCGGCGCAGCGCGACGAGGAGTTCGTGGACCGCGGCCCCCGTCTCGACCTCCAGCAGGGGGTTGCCGCGCCGGGCGGCCCGCGCGATGCGGCCCACCGCCGCCCGCGCCCCCGCGGTGTCCGCGAGCGGCACCACCGGGCGGTCCGGCTCGATGTAGCCGAGCTCGGTGTACGTGGCGGTGGCCGGGCCCGTGAAGTCGACGAAGCTCTCGTCCCAGCCCGTCTCCGGATCCACCCCGTAGTGGTGCGGCACCCCCGGCGTCAGCCACAGCAGCGCGGGCGCCGTGACCGTACGCCGCTGGCCCTCCTGGTCGCGGAACCAGCCGCGCCCCGCACTGACCACCACTGCCACGTGGTGGTCCAGCGTGCGCGGCCCGACCGTCGGCAGCACCCCGTGCTGCAGCCCCACACCGAGGCAGACCAGACCGAGCCGGTGGTGCACCGGGCTGGGCGTGAAGTACCGCATCCACGTGTGGTACATGGCACCGCCCACCTCCCGTTCCTCTTCCTGAGCCCCGCGGCCTGCGAACCGCAGCCCCCGAACCGCGGCCGGCCGCCCCTTGCGTCCAACACCACGCCGATCTTTGTCCATGGACCCACCCGCTGCCAGGGGTGAAGGTGAACCGTAACCAAGGAGCACGCACAGGACGCACGAGAGATCGGCAGGGGACGTGGCTGAGTTCGCCGTGGGGGACGAGGAATTCGAGCTGGACGGCCGGCCCGTACGGCTGCTGTCCGGCGCGCTGCACTACTTCCGGGTGCACGAGGCCCAGTGGGCGCACCGCCTCCGGATGCTGCGCGCGATGGGCCTCAACACCGTCGAGACCTACGTCCCGTGGAACCTCCACGAGCCGCGCCCCGGCACGTACCACGACGCGGACGCCCTCGGCCGCTTCCTGGACACCGCCCACGCCGAAGGGCTCTACGCGATCGTCCGCCCCGGCCCGTACATCTGCGCCGAGTGGGAGAACGGCGGCCTGCCGGACTGGCTCACCGGGCCGCTCGGCCCGCGCGTGCGCACCCGCGACCCCGAGTACCTGCGCGCCGTGGACGCCTGGTTCGACCGCCTCATGCCCCAGGTCGTGGAGCGCCAGATCCAGGACGGCGGGTCTGTGATCATGGTCCAGGTCGAGAACGAGTACGGCTCCTACGGCTGCGACCAGGTCTATCTGCGCCACCTTACCGACGGCCTGCGCGAACGCGGCGTGACCGTGCCCCTGTTCACCTCCGACGGGCCCGAGGACCACATGCTCACCGGCGGCTCCGTCCCCGGCGTCCTCGCCACCGCCAACTTCGGCTCCGGCGCCCGCGCCGCCTTCGAAACGCTCCGCCGCCACCAGCCCCAAGGGCCCCTGATGTGCATGGAGTTCTGGTGCGGCTGGTTCCGCCACTGGGGCGGCGAAGAGACCGTACGGGACCCCCGGGACGCCGCCGACGCCCTGCTCGAGATCCTCGAATCCGGCGCCTCCGTCAACCTCTACATGGCCCACGGCGGCACCAGCTTCGCCGGCTGGTCCGGCGCCAACCGCTCCGGCACCCTGCACGACGGGCCGCTCCAACCCGACATCACCTCCTACGACTACGACGCCCCGATCGACGAACGAGGGCGCCCCACCGAGAAGTTCCACCTCTTCCGCGAGATCCTCGCCGCCTACGCCGCCGGGCCGCTGCCCGAGATCCCCGCCGCCGAGCCCGTACTCACCGGGCCCGTCCAGGTGGAGACGGCCGAGTGGGTCCCGCTGGAGGAGGTCATGGACGCCCTCGGCTGCCAGGAGACCGAGACCGCGCTCCCGCCGACCTTCGAGGAACTCGGCGTCGACCGCGGCCTGGTGCGCTACCGCCTCGACATCCCCGGCCCCCGCCGCGCCTACCCGCTGCACCTCGCCGGACTGCGCGACCTGGCCCTCGCGTACGTGGACGGCGAACGCGCCGCCGTACTCGAAGGCCACCCGGCCACCGTCGAGGACGTGCCAGGACCGGCCGCCGTCGAGCTGTGGACGGAGTCCCTGGGGCGGGTCAACTACGGGCCCCGCGTCGGCGAACCCAAGGGCCTCACCGGCGGCGTCCTCCACGAGCGGCAGTACGTGCACGGGTTCCGCGCCCAGGGCCTGCGCCTGGACGCCCTCGACGACGCCGAGGCCGTCGGCAAGCTGCCGTTCCGGCCGCTGGACGGGGCCACCACCGGCCGAGGCCTGTACCGCGGCGCGTTCGAGGTCGGCGGGGCCGGCGACGCCGAGCTCCAACTGCCCGGCTGGACCCGCGGGTTCGTCTGGGTCAACGGCTTCTGCCTCGGCCGCTACTGGTCCCGCGGCCCGCAGCAGGGCCTCCACGTCCCCGGACCCGTGCTGCGCGAGGGCACCAACGAACTCCTCGTCCTGGAACTCGACACCCCGGGCGAGCCGCACGTACTGCTCACCTGAGGCCGGGGGGCCGGGCTTGGGGCGGTGGCGGTGGCGGTCGAGCCTGACGCGGGAGCCCCCGGGCCGGTCCCCGACAGCCGTGACAGCCGCGCCACATGTCCCGGCGAGTCGCGCGCACAGCTCGCCGGAAGAAGCCGCGATCGGCTGAGGCGGCGGGCTCGGCTGCGGTGGCCGCCCCGCCGCAGCAGTCGCCCCAGCCGCCTCCAACAGCCGTGACAATCGCGCCACATGACTACGTGGCGGGTGGTGACCAGGGACTCCCACCCGCCACGTACCTCTTCCCGTCCCCCTTTCGGGTTCGATCACCCGGCTCTCCCCCCACGCCACCGCATCGCTGATCAGACTATGCGTGGCCACGGAACTCCCGCGGCCGCCGGACGTGAACGCGCCACCCGCGATGGGACTGCCACCACGGTGCGACCACCGCCGCCCGCCCGGCCCC
>NZ_LIQY01000660.1 GCF_001418495.1 Streptomyces pathocidini
CGGCGGGGCCGCGCGGGGGACTGGTGGGCACCATTCCGTTCGGCTCGTTCTTCTCGCGCCGGCTGCGCCTCGCGAGCGCCGGGCTGGCCGGCCTGGTCACCCTGCTCGCGCTGCTCACCTGGCAGGTGACGGGAGAGCCGCTGGGCCACGCCGCGTACCTCGCGCTGCTCGACGTCTTCGCGATCGGCGATCCGGCCCTCGACGACTCGGCCGGCCGCCAGCTCCTCCAACTCCTGGCCGGATTCGCCGGACTGCTGATGATGCCGCTGCTGCTGGCGGTCGTCCTGGAGAGCTATGGCGCCTTCCGGGCCGCCTCGGCCGTACGGCGCCCACCGCCCGGCCTGTCGGGGCACGTCGTGCTGCTCGGCCTCGGCAAGGTCGGCACCCGCGTCCTGGACCGGCTCCGCGAGCTGGACATCCCGGTCGTCTGCGTGGAGCGCGACCCGGACGCGCGCGGCATCGCCCTCGCCCGCGAGCGGCGCGTACCGGTCGTGGTGGGGGACGTGACCGAAGAGGGGGTCCTGGAGGCCGCGAAGATCCGCCGCAGCCGTGCGTTCCTGGCCCTGACCAGCAACGACAGCACCAACCTGGAGGCGGTGCTGTACGCGCGGGAGACGCGGCCCGACCTGCGGGTGGTGCTGCGCCTGTACGACGACGAGTTCTCCACCACCGTCTACCGCACCCTGCGCGACTCCTACCCCGGCGCCCGCACCCGCAGCCGCAGTGTCTCGGCCCTGACCGCACCGGCGTTCGCTGCGGCCATGATGGGCCGCCAGGTCATCGGCGCCATCCCGGTGCAGCGCCGGGTCCTGCTCTTCGCGGTGGTGGAGGTCGCGGGCCACCCCGAACTGGAGGGCCGCACGGTGGCGGAGGCCTTCGAGGCGGGCGCCTGGCGTGTCCTGGCCCTGGACGTGGCATCCCCGGAGGACCGCAGCCCGGACCTGACGGCCCCGCTCCAGGTCGGCGAGGCCCGCCGTGAACCGGAACTGCAGTGGGACCTGCACCCCGGCTACGTACTGCGCCCCGAGGACCGCGTCATCATCGCCGCGACCCGCCATGGCCTGGGGCACCTGCTCCAGAGGGGCGGGGCGCCCAACCCTCCGGCCCGGGAGCGGGAAACGGGGCCATAGGACACGGGCCGCCTCTTGGGGAGGAGCCCGCTCCTAGAGAGGGACCCGGTCTTTTCCCGGCCCTTAAGGAGCGGTTCCGATCCCGGCCCCTTAAGGAGCGGGTTCCGGGCCCTAGTGCCGCTCCCGCGAGTTCCCGAAGAAGATCCGGTACCCCACGAGCAGGACCAGCGCCCCGGCGATGGCCGAGACCCAGGTGGCCGGGTCGTAGAAGTCCTTGCTCACCGGCCGGTCGAGGAAGTGCGCGGAGAGCCACCCCCCGACGAACGCCCCCGCGATCCCGGTCAGTGTCGTACCGATAAGCCCGCCCGGGTCGCGCCCGGGCAGCAGAACCTTCGCGATGACCCCGGCGATCAGGCCGAGGATGATCCAGCTGACGATGCCCATGTCGGGGTCCTCTCCAGAAAACGGCACTTCCAGTCCGGCGATCCCGAGTTGTGATCAAGTCCGCCTGCTCAGGAGGACGTCCGGGGCGTGCGGTGCGGTTCACCCGCGGTATGTCACAGCCGTGATACGGCACATAGCCGCGCTAGGTCACACCCGCGTCACAGTTGGGCCTCGTGCGCCGCTCGCCGTACGGCCGCGGCCAACTGCTCGCGCCGGGAGCGGAGTTCCTCCGGGCGGACGCTGAGCGAGAGCGCGCCGAGGAGACTCCCGTCCGGGCCGGGGACCGGAGCCGCCAGGCAGGCCATCCCGGGGTGGGCCTCCTCGAGGTCCACCGCCAGCCCGTCCCGCCGTACGCGCCGCAGCTCCGCGGTGAGCCGCTGCTCCGAGGAGATGGTGTTCGGCGTGAACCGGCGCGGGCCGGAGCGGTCGAGGTAGCGGCGGCGGGTCGCCGGGCCGGCGGCGGCCAGGGCGATCTTGCCGTGCGCGTGGGCGTGGGTGCGCGGGTCGACGCCGACGTCGAGACCGGGGGTCTCGCCGTGGACCGCGGCGGTGGCGACGTCCGCGATCAGCAGGCCGTCGCCCTGGTAGGCGACGTATGTGGCGGGGGCCCGGGCGGCCTGCCGGAGGCGGGCGAGGACGGCGTGAATGCCGTTGTCGAGGCCCATCTGGCACCGGAACGACCGGTGCAGCGCGGAGACCTGGTAGCCGAGCGCATAGCCGCCGTTGCCGCGGACCAGGTATCCGCGGTCGGTGAGCGGGGACAGCAGGGCATAGACGGTGGAGAGCCCGCAGCCGAGGGATCGGGCGAGGGCCTTGGCCGACACCGGGTGGGCCGATGCGGCGACGGTCTCCAGGATCTCCAGGGTGCGGTCCGCGGTTCGCGGCCCCTTCCGGCTGGTCATTTCCGTCTGCTCCTTCCCTCGTCGCCATGGCCTTTCCGGCATCGCCAGAATATCGCCACAGGAATTTCCTCACCGCGTCGGGACCCGGGCATGGTCGGTGGGACACCGCGACAACGGATTGCGGATTCGAAAAAGACCGGAGACGACCGGAACTCATGAGTCAACAACTCTGCGCAGAGGGAGACATCCGCACCATGCCCGCCCCGAAGATCCTCATTCTCGCCGGTGACGCCACCGAGGACCTGGAGTTTTTCTACGGCCTGCAGCGTCTGACGGAGGCCGGTTACCAGGTGGTGATCGCCGCCCCCGCGGTGAAGAAGCTCAAGTTCGTCTCGCACGACTTCGACGGCACCTACGAAGGCACCTTCACCGAATTCCCCGGCAAGTCCTGGCCTGCCGACACCGCGTTCGCCGATGTCGATCCGGACGAGTACGCCGGCCTCTTCCTGCCAGGGGGGACGGGTGCCCGAGTACCTGCGCCACGACGCCGAATTCCAGCGCATCGTCAAGCACTTCTTCGCCGCCGACAAGCCGGTGGCGCACACCTGCCACGCCTCCATCGCCCTCGCTCCCCTCGGCGTACTCAACGGGCGTACGACGACGACCTTCCCCGGTGTCTCGACGGAGGTCGAACTGGGCGGCGGCACCTTCGTGGACGACGCCCCCGTGATCGACGGCAACCTCGTAGGCGTACGCGACTGGTCGGAGAACGCCCAACTCTTCCGAGCTTTCCTCGCCCTCCTGGGAAAGACCGCCCCGGTAGCCGACTGATCGCCGGCGGCGGGGCCGCGGTCCGTCAGGGCCGCGGCCCCTTCGCGTTCAGCCGCCTCAGCCGGCCGCGGGCTCCGCGCGGTAGCCCTTGAAGAGGAAGTTCGGGCCGAGGGCGTAGGAGTCGACCATCTCGTAGAACTTCTTGATGGTCTCGTTCCCGCAGTGCTCCTCGAACGCCTCGCGGGAGGCGTACACCTCGTCCAGGTAGATGCGGTTGGGGTTGTCCTCGTCATGGATGACCTCGAACCGCAGCGTCCCCGGCTCATGGGCCAGGGACCCCTCGGCGTCGAAGAGGCCGGCCTTCACAAAGGCGTCCCGCTTCTCCGGCGGAACATCGAACTGCACCAGTACGTGATACGTCATGGGATTCCCTCGGTGGTATTCCATCTGTGCGTGCCGGCTGATTTCTTCTCGGTCCTCGGCCGGGCGAAATCCATCCTGCCGAAGCGATTCCGGCCCGCACAGGCCCGCCTTTTCCCATGGAATCCCCTTCCTGGGAACGGCCGTCCCGGTCATGGCAATACCACCCTGCCGCGGCGCGCGTTCCATCGCGTGTCCCGCGCAACCTGCCCTGATCGACGGAAAGGCCCTCCCGAGGGGGAGGGCCTTCAGAGGGCCCAGCGGGGCCCGATCCGGGACCTACGCCGGGTGCCCGGTCAGCAGGAGCAGGGGCAGGAGCAGGAGGTGACCTGCACGTCGTCGATCGCCGGCCCGTGGGCGCTGCTGGGGGTGGTGCTGGCGAACGCGAGTGTCGTGGTGGCGGCGGTGGCCACGAAGGTCGCCTGCCGCTTGATGTATCCCATGCGGGCGGGCGTCTTGCCGGTGGTGTCGAAGGAGAAGTCCTGGATGTTCTGGCCGTCGACGAGGACCCGGCCGGTCTTCACGGCCGGGCCGCCTCCCGAGTTCCCGGCCAGTGCGTAGGTGACGGTGTAGGTCTTCCCCGGGGTGGTGGTGAAGGTCTGCGACACCGATCCGGGGGCGTCGGCGTTGAGGTCGACCGACTGGTCGCCCTCGGCCGCCTGCCAGAGCCCGTCGTCGACGAGATCCACGCCCCCGCCGCCCACTGTCCACGGCCCAAGGGACTGCCCCGCCTTGTACGTGGTGAACGAGTTCGCCTGGGCGATCGGGTACTCGAAGCTGCCGTTGTCGAACCGGCTGACGAGGACGCGGACGTCGGACGCGCCGGGATCCTGGTCCGGGGCGGCCAGCGCCGTACCGGCGCCGGAGGTGAGCAACCCGACAAGAGCCACCGCGATGAGTATGGAGCGCTTGGCCGACACAGTTCCTCCTGGGTGAACGGTCCCCGGCTCCTCTGGTGGGCCGGAGCCCGTCAACATTCGCCGTCGGCAGGACCAGTTGGCCATAGGGGCGGACAGGGCACGGAGGTGATCGGTGGTAGCGCGGAGGCGGACGCGGAGCCCCGTCTCCACCGCGCGCTGCCCGGCGCCCACTTGCCCCACCGCTTTCGCACCCCTGGGGGCATGCCTCACTCCGGTGGCCGCGCGGTGGGGTGGGAGCGCCGAAACGCGCTCCGAACTGGAAAGACGTGGCATGGCTGACCACGGGTCAGTGGTGCCCCCGGCAGGACTCGAACCTGCGGCCAAGCGCTTAGAAGGCGCCTGCTCTATCCACTGAGCTACGGGGGCCGGATGAGGTGGCCGCGATTGGCCTGGACAAGGATAGGGCTCAGGATGCCTTGTCCCGGTTGCTTCACCTCCGCGGCACGTTGTGGAGGTTCAGTGAAGCGGTCCGATAATCGCAGGCAGGTGGGGATCCTGCACCGGTTTTCACCTCCTCCGTGGCGGGTGTTGTGCACTCGTTATGCCTCGGCCCGGCGGGTCGAGAGCGGCTGCGTTGCTCCGGTCGGCGCGCAGGGGTCAGCATACGCTTCAAAATGACTCCAAAATTGGGCATTCTTCGCATGTGGTGACCTTGGACGTACGGCCCCAGCTGCTCGAAGCACTGTCCGCACTGCGCGACCGTGTCGCCGCCGCACGCTTTCCGCTCGCGCTGCCCGGGGCCGACCGCGCCCGCCGCAACCGAGCCGAACTCCTCACCCAGCTCGACGACTACCTGATCCCGCGGCTGCACGCCCCCGACGCCCCACTCCTCGTCGTCATCGGCGGCTCCACCGGCGCCGGGAAGTCCACGCTCGTCAACTCCCTCGCGGGACGCCAGGTCAGCACCGCCGGCGTGCTGCGTCCCACCACGCGCACCCCCGTCCTGGTCTGCCACCCGGACGACCACGGCTGGTTCGCCGGGCCGCGCGTGCTGCCCGGCCTCACGCGCGTGTGGGCCCCCCGGCCCGGCACCTCCGACCACGGCCCCGCCCCGGCACACACGGCAGCCGCGGCGCACCCGGATGCGTACGACGCGTATGACACCAAGGACCCGTACGACACGCGCGAGGCGTACGACGCCTATGACCCGTACGAGGACGAGGCCGAGACCAACGCCCCACCCGCGCTGCGGATCGAGACCGCCGCGTCCGTACCGCGCGGCCTGGCGTTGCTCGACGCCCCCGACATCGACTCCCTCGTCGCCCGCAACCGCGAACTGGCCGCCGAACTGATCTGCGCCGCCGACATCTGGGTGCTCGTCACCACCGCGACCCGGTACGCCGACGCGGTGCCTTGGCACCTGCTGCGCACGGCCAAGGAGTACGACGCCACGCTGGTCACCGTCCTGGACCGGGTGCCCCACCAGGTGATCGTCGACGTCGCCCGGCAGTTCAGCGCGCTGCTCGACAAGGCCGGGCTCCAAGAGGTGCCCCGGTTCACCATCCCCGAGCTGCCCGAGTCCACCGGCGCCGGCAGCGGCCTGCTGCCCGCCAGCGCCGTCGCCCCCTTCCTCGACTGGCTCCTCCAGCGCACCCAGGACCCGGCCGCCCGCACCGCCACCATGGCCCGCACCGCCCGCGGCGTGATCACCTCGCTCAACTCCCGGCTCCCCGCGCTCGCCGGGGCCGCCGCCGCCCAGCACGCGGCCGCGCTGCGGCTCGCGCACTGCGTCGAGGAGGCGTACGCCGAGGGCGCGGAGCGGGTGCGGCGCGACATCGCCGCGGGCGAGGTGCTCGCGGGCGACGCCCTCACGCGCTGGCGCGGCTACCCCGACGACAGCGGCGCGGGCGAGTTCCTCGACGCCGTCGCCGGCAGCCTGACCGCCCTGCTCTGCTGCGCGGTCGCCGACGCCGACGAGCGCACCGGGCAGGCCTGGCGCGCCGACCGCGCCGGGGAGGGCGCCTACGAGCCGGGGTGCGACCCCGGGGAGGGCTCGGCCGACCGGATCGGGGTCGCCGTACGGCGCTGGCGCCGCTGCCTCGAAGAGCTGGCCGAGGAAGAGGTACGCGGCCTGGAGCGCCCGGCGGCCACCGAAGCCGACCGGACCGCCGTCCTGCTCGCCGCCGTCCTCCTCGGCGGCGAACGCGGGCGCGGCGCGGGCGAG
>NZ_LIQY01000661.1 GCF_001418495.1 Streptomyces pathocidini
CGGTCGCGGTGGCGCCGGGGGCGGCGGGCGGCGGGTGGCGGCGTCCAGGGGACTCCCGCGCCGAAGCGTCCGCTCCGAGCGCGGTGTCCACCGAAGGGTCACGCCCCGTGCGCGCCCCGGCGCGCGATCCGGTGGCAGTGCCCGTGCCGCGCCGGGCGGCCGTTCGTATGCTGGCCCCCATGAGCGACCAGCCACGCTTCGACCGCGGCCACACCGACGACCTGATGGGCTTCCTCGCGCAGAGCCCCTCGCCGTACCACGCCGTGGCGAGCGCCGCCGAGCGGCTGGAGAAGGCCGGGTTCCGGCAGGTCGCGGAGACCGCCGCCTGGGACGGTTCCACCGGCGGGCGGTACGTGCTGCGGGGCGGGGCCATCGTGGCCTGGTACGTGCCGGAGGGTGCCGGGCCCGAGACCGCGTTCCGGATCGTCGGGGCGCACACCGACTCCCCCAACCTGCGCGTGAAGCCCCTGCCGGACACCGGCGCGCACGGCTGGCGCCAGGTCGCCGTGGAGATCTACGGCGGCACCCTGCTCAACACCTGGCTAGACCGCGACCTCGGCCTCAGCGGGCGGCTCGCGCTGCGCGGCGGAGCGCACCGGCTGGTGGCCGTCGACCGGCCGCTGCTGCGGGTGCCGCAGCTGGCCGTGCACCTCGACCGGTCGGTCAACGCCGACGGCCTCAAGCTCGACAAGCAGCGGCACATGACGCCGGTCTGGGGCCTGGGGGACGTCGCGGAGGGCGACCTCATCCGCTTCCTCGCCGCGGAGGCGGGCGTTCCGGCCGAGGAGGTGACCGGCTGGGACCTGATGACGCACAGCGTCGAGCCGCCCGCCTACCTCGGGCGCGACCGCGAACTCCTCGCCGGGCCGCGGATGGACAACCTGCTGTCCGTGCACGCCGGTACGGCCGCGCTGATCGCCGCCGCGAGCGGCGCGGAGCCCGTACCGCACATCCCCGTACTGGCCGCGTTCGACCACGAGGAGAACGGCAGCCAGTCCGACACCGGCGCCGAGGGGCCACTGCTGGGCAACGTGCTGGAGCGGTCCGTCTTCGCGCGCGGCGGCTCGTACGAGGACCGGGCGCGCG
>NZ_LIQY01000662.1 GCF_001418495.1 Streptomyces pathocidini
CCCTTCGCCCGCGCCGCCGGTCTCGTCGCCGTCGCGCTGCTCGCGGCCTGGCTCGGGCTGCTGGCCGTGGGAAGCGTGCGCACCCCCGTCGGCCCGATGGACACGGCAATGACGCTGCGCCCCTCCCTCACCGGCGGCACCAAGGTCAACGTCTCCCCCCTCGGCTCGCTCGAACTCGCCACCCACACCGCCCCGCTCCGCCTCGACGTGGACGTCGACCAGCTCAACGCCGAGCGCTCCCGCGCCCTCGTCGACCACCCCGAGCGCATCGCGGGCCTCCAGGACGAGATCACCCGCGACGTCGCCCTCGGCACGGCCGACCTCGCGTGGCGCTCCTGCGCCGCCGTCGTCTCCGGCTCGGTCGCCCTCGGCCTCGCCGTCTACCGCCGCCCGCGCCGCGCCCTGGCCGCCGGCGGCCTCTCCCTCGCCCTGCTCGCGGCCTCCGGCGGCCTCGCGTACGCGACGTGGAACCCGAAGTCCGTGCTGGAGCCGAAGTTCTCCGGGCTGCTCTCCTCCGCCCCCGACGTGGTCGGCAACGCCCGCTCGATCGTCAGCGAATTCGACGTCTACCAGCAGGAGTTGGCGCGCCTGGTGACCAACGTGACCAAGCTGTACGACGTCACCTCCACCCTCCCCGCATACCAGCCGGACCCCACCACCGTCCGCGTCCTGCACGTCTCCGACATCCACCTCAACCCGGCCGCCTGGCACATCGTGCAGTCGCTGGTCGAGCAGTACGAGATCGACGTGATCGTCGACACCGGCGACACCATGGACCACGGCTCGGCCGCCGAGAACGCCTTCCTCGACCCGGTCCCCGGCCTCGGCGCCCCGTACGTGTGGGTGCGCGGCAACCACGACTCGGCCGCGACGCAGAAGTCGATGGAGGGGCGGCGCAACGTGCACGTGCTCGACCACGGGAAGACGGTCGAGGTCGCGGGGTTGCGCATCGCCGGCACCGGCGACCCGCAGTTCACCCCGGACCGGTCGGTCGTCGCGGCGGGCGACCCGGCCGAGGAGCGGGTCGGCCGCGAGCTGGCGGCCGCGCTCCGCGTCCAGAAGGACGCGGGCAAGCCGGTCGACATCGCGCTGGCGCACAACCCGGTCGCCGCGCGGCAGACCGACGGCGCGGTCCCGCTGGCCCTCGCCGGCCACATCCACCGCCGCACGAACGAGGTCCTGGACAAGGGCACCCGGCTGATGACCGAGGGCTCGACCGGCGGCAGCGGGCTGCGCGCGGTCGAGGGAAAGACCCCGGACCCGGTCGAGGCCTCCGTCCTCTACCTGCACCGGGACACCCGCACCCTCCAGGCCTGGGACGCGATCACGCTCGGCGGGCTCGGCCTGTCGACGGCCGAGGTCAGCCGCCACCTCCCGGAGAACAACTCCCCCGGCGCCTCCCCGTCCC
>NZ_LIQY01000663.1 GCF_001418495.1 Streptomyces pathocidini
GTCGGCAGGGGTGTTGGCGCGTCGGCGGGTGGCGTCGGCGCGGGGGCGTCCTCGCGGGGGTGCTTCACAGCCCCGCGAGATCCGCGGTCTGCTCCGCCAGCGCGGGGGAGAGGGTCATGCCGCGCCCGCCGGGCCCCGTCACGAGCCAGGTCCCCTCGGCGACCTCGCGGCGGTGCACGAGCAGATCGGGTTCCGTGCACTGGGCGTAGATCCCGGCCCAGCGGCGGCGTACGGGCGGCAGCGGGCGGCCGAGGATGCCCTCGATGACCTGGCGCAGATGCCCGTACGGCTCCTCCGTCACGTCGAAGGGGAACGGCTCCTCGTACGCGTGGGTGTCGCCGATCGTCAGCGAGCCGTCCGCGCGCTGGACCATCAGCAGCTGCATCGCGTGCTCGGCGGCGACGGGCGGCTGCGGCTGGCCGGAGGTGAGGGCGTCCAGCGCGGGGCCGCGGTAGGCGGGGTAGTAGCGCAGGCTGTCGGCGTCGGCGATCGCCGTGGTCAACTGCTCGTCCAGCGGCTCGGTCTGCATCATCTGGAGGCGCACGCGGCGCACCGGCGGCTCGGGGTCCAGGATGCGGGTCAGCCCGCCCAACTGGGCGCCGGTGCACAGGAACACGGCGTCGCCGTAGTGGACCGCGCCGTGGTCGTCGCGCAGCGAGGGGCCCGCCACCTCGCGCACCTCCCGCACCTCGCGGCCGGGCAGCCAGGTGTAGCGGCCGGTCGCCGACAGCGAGGCGCGGACGGCGGGGAGGGTGACGCGGGGCTCGACGGCGGCGTCGCGCTCGCACCACAGGGCGCCGGCGAAGTCGCCGCGCAGAGCGGGGTTGACCGCCTGGGCCTCGGTCGCGTCCAGCAGTCTGGTGGAGCGCTCGGCGGCGTCCTCGCGGGCCGCGAACTCCTCGGCGACCGCTAGCTCGGCCGCGGTGCGCAGCACCGTCAGCGAGCCGCAGGCGCGGAAGCCGGTGCCGGGCACCTCGCGGCCGATCCGCTCCCACAGCTCCCTGGCCCGCAGCGCGGCGGCCAGCTCGGGGCCCTGGGCCCGGCCGCTGACCCACACCAGGCCGAAGTTGCGCACGGACGCCCCGCGGGCTTCGGGTTCCCGTTCCAGATGGACGACTTCGTGGCCGCGGGCGATGGCTTCCCGGGCGTGCAGGGTGCCGAGGATTCCGCCGCCGGCTATGACGATCCGCATGTCTGCGACTGTGCGGGGCGCGAATGGGGCACGCGTGGCCCGGCGGCGTCAGCCGAGTGAACCCGGCGTGACGTTTGGTCTGGACACGTTATCTTTTCGTGACATTGCGGGGGGTGGGGGG
>NZ_LIQY01000664.1 GCF_001418495.1 Streptomyces pathocidini
ATCAGTTCGCAGAGCGCTGCGCTTGATCAGTTCGCAGAGCGCTGCGCCGATTAGTTCGCGGAGCGGAACCGTGGGAAGGCGGACCGTCCCGCGTACACCGCGGCGTCGTCGAGGATCTCCTCGATGCGCAGCAGCTGGTTGTACTTGGCGACGCGCTCGGAGCGGGCCGGGGCGCCGGTCTTGATCTGGCCGCAGTTGGTGGCGACGGCCAGGTCGGCGATGGTGACGTCCTCGGTCTCGCCGGAGCGGTGGGACATCATGCACTTGAAGCCGTTGCGCTGGGCCAGCTCGACGGCGTCCAGGGTCTCGGTCAGCGAGCCGATCTGGTTGACCTTGACCAGCAGGGCGTTGGCGGTGTTGTTCTCGATGCCGCGGGCCAGGCGCTCCGGGTTGGTGACGAACAGGTCGTCGCCGACGATCTGGACCTTGTCGCCCAGCTCTTCGGTGAGGGTGCGCCAGCCGTCCCAGTCCTCCTCGTTCAGCGGGTCCTCGATGGAGACCAGCGGGTACGCCTCGACCAGTTCGGCGTAGTACGAGGTCATCTCGGCGGCGGTGCGGGTCTTGCCCTCGAAGGTGTACGCGCCGTCCTTGTAGAACTCGGTGGCGGCGACGTCGAGCGCGAGCGCGATGTCCTGGCCGGGCTGGTAGCCGGCCTTCTTGATGGCCTCGACGATCAGGTCGAGGGCCTCGCGGTTGGAGTCCAGGTTCGGGGCGAAGCCGCCCTCGTCGCCGAGGCCGGTGGACAGGCCCCGCTCCTTCAGCACTGACTTCAGGGTGTGGTAGACCTCGGTGCCCCAGCGCAGCGCCTCGGAGAAGGACTCCGCGCCGATCGGCGCGATCATGAACTCCTGGATGTCCACGTTGGAGTCGGCGTGCGAGCCGCCGTTGAGGATGTTCATCATCGGGACCGGCAGCAGGTGCGCGTTCGGCCCGCCGAGGTAGCGGAAGAGCGGGAGGTCGGAGGCCTCGGAGGCGGCGTGCGCGACGGCCAGCGAGACGCCGAGGATGGCGTTGGCGCCGAGCGAGGACTTGTCCGGGGTGGCGTCCAGGTCGAACATCGCCTGGTCGATCAGCCGCTGCTCGGTGGCGTCGTAGCCGACGAGCTCCGGGCCGATCTGCTCGATGACGGCGAGCACGGCCTTCTCCACGCCCTTGCCGCCGTAACGGCCCTTGTCACCGTCGCGGAGCTCCAGGGCCTCGAACGCACCGGTGGAGGCACCGGAGGGTACGGCGGCACGGCCGGTGCTGCCGTCGTCGAGGCCGACCTCGACCTCGACGGTGGGGTTGCCTCGCGAGTCGAGGATTTCCCGGGCTACGACGACGTCGATGGACGGCACGAGCATCTCCTTCTGGGATGTGACGCTGGAACGCAGGGTGGCTCTGGGGTCCCTGCTTCTGCGGGCACGAGCCTAACCGGCCCGGCGCCGTGGGGTGGTCTTCGCCCTCCAGGCGAGACGAAAAGGCCCCCAAAGGCCCGCAAAACGGAAACCTCTGGGGGCCGGGGCCCTGCCGGCTCAGCTCAGGTGGAGCTGCTGGCCCGGGTAGATCAGGTCGGCGTCCTGGACGACGTCCCTGTTCAGCTCGTGGAGCTTGTGCCAGCCGCCCTCGACGCCCTGGGCGTCGGCGATCTTGGCGAGGGTGTCGCCGGACTCGACCTTGTACTCGCCGTCGCCCTTACGGACAGTCCGGTCGGCCTTCGGCGCGGCGTGCTTCGGGGCGGCGGGGGCCGCCCCGGGGGCCTTCTGCGCCTCGGCCTGGCGCTTGCTGCGGTCGGCGCGGGGGGCGGGGGCGGTCGACTCGGCGGACTGGCTGCCGGAGGCGGCGCGGTCCGAGCTGCCGGTGTCGACG
>NZ_LIQY01000665.1 GCF_001418495.1 Streptomyces pathocidini
CGGGATCACTGAATTTACATGTATTGCGGTCACTTGTTCCTTGACCCTCCCATTACAGGGGTGGGGGCCTGCGGTGCGGAGGGGACTGGCGGGGCATCTCGAACGTGACGGCACCTCGGTGTTGCCCATACTGACGGCCTACCATCAGCTACAGGCCGAATCGCTCTCCCAGGCGGCGTCAGTGGCCATGATCAACCAGTTACGAAAGGACACCCCGTGACCAGCTTCTCCCACCGGTGGGTCAAATCCTCGTACAGCGACAACGGCGGTCAGTGCGTCGAGTGGGCACCGGAGCACGCGGCAGCCACGGGTGAGTTCCTGGTCCGTGACTCCAAGGACCCGAGTGGTCCGGTACTGGGGTTCTCCGCTGACGCGTTCTCGTCCTTCGTGGCGGGCGTCAAGGCTGGAGAGTTCGGCGCCGTTTGACCACGCGGTCCAGCGCACGCGATTGCACGGTGGCAACGGCGGACGCCCCGTCGCACCCCCCCCGGGTTGGGAGGTACGGCGAGGCTTCTGCCGCGGGGCAGGTGAGGGGCCGATGCAGCCGGCCCGTACGCGAACAGGGCCGCCACAACGATGGTCCGGGATCGCCTCAGCAGGGCTTCGTGCGGAGGGACTTGAGGTGGGTCGCCGAGCGGTTGGCGAAGCGGAAGGAGTCGCCGGGGTTGTCGTGTTCGGCGATCCAGTGGTGCGGGTCGCGCCGCGAGACGCGTTCGACGCCGCCGATGAAGCGCTCGTAGTCGATGTCGCCGTCCCCGACGTCCGTCATCACGTAGCCGTCGCGCGTCGACAGGTCCCGGTCGCCGTCCTTCACGTGGAAGAGCGGGTAGCGGTGCGGGGCCTTGAGGACGTAGTCGATGGGGTCGAAGGGGGCGCGGACACCGTCCGGGCGCACGCTGAAGCGGTGCTGGGCGCAGAACGCCCAGTAGATGTCCATCTCCAGGTGGACCAGGTCCGGGTCGGTCTCGGCCAGCAGCACGTCGTAGAGGCGCACGCCCGGCTGGTCGGTGGCGAAGGAGAACTCCTCGGCGTGGTTGTGCTGGTAGAACTTCATGCCGCGCGCCCTGGCGGCGGCGCCGTAAGTGTTGAACTCCTCGGCGGCCCGCTTCCAGGCGTCGACCGTGGAGCCGTAGCGGAACGGCCCGCTGGCGGTGCCGATGTGCTTCAGACCGAGCGCCTCGGCGTCGTCGAGGACCTTCTCCAGCTGGGTGGCGAAGGTGTACGCGCCCGGGTCGTCCGAGTAGTAGCCGACGTGGCTGCCGACGGCCCTGAGGCCGTTGTCCCGTACCAGGCGGCGCAGTTGGGCCAGGGTGATCTCGCCCCCGCCCTGGGTGTAGCCCGCGAACTCGACCTCGGAGTAGCCGGCCCGCCGCAGCTCCTCGAAGACGGGCGCGAAGCCGATGGTGCTCACCTTGTCGCGGAGGCTGTAGAGCTGGATGCCGAGGGTGCCGGGCGGGACCACCGGCCCGCCGCGGCCGTGCGCGGCCTGGGCGGCACCGGCCGGAGCAGCACCGGCACCGGCACCGGCCTGGGCCGCCGAGGCCTCCGGGGCAGCGGCGCCGAGGAGCGCCGCGGCGCTCGCGCCCGCGGCCACACCGAGGAATCTGCGGCGGCGGAGGTCCTGGGCGAGTTCGGGGTTGCGGCTCACGGTGTCTCTCCTGTCGTACGGGTGGTGGGCAGGGCGAGTGCGAGTAGGAGCGCCTTGACGTCGGTGGCGGCCACCGGGCCGCCGGTGACGCCGGGTTGGGAGCAGATCAGCACCGGGCCGTCCTGCTCGCGTTCCGGGAGGCGGCCGTGGCTGCCACGCACGGGCGCGGGGTCGAGGGGGACGACCGCCATGCGGTAGCGCAGGCCGAGCTTCTTGCGGGCCAGCGCCTTGGCGGCCCGTACGCGCACATAGGGGTCGAGCGGGTCCATGAACAGCTCGGCCGGGTCGTAGCCGGGCTTGCGGTGGATCTCGACCTGACGGGCGAAGTCGGGCGCGCGGTCGTCGTCGAGCCAGTAGTAGTACGTGAACCAGGCGTCCGGCTCGGCGACGGCGACCAGGTCGCCGGAGCGGGGGTGGTCCAGGCCGTGGTCCTTCTTGCCCTTGTCGCCGAGGAGTTGGTCGACCCCGGGCAGTCCTTCGAGCACCTCCCTGGTCGCCTCCAGGTCCTCCGGGCGCCGTACGTAGACGTGGGCGACCTGGTGGTCGGCGACGGCGAAGGCGCGGGAGGCGGTGGGGTCGAGGTACTCCATGCCGTCCTGGGTGTGCACCTCCAGCAGCCCGGCGCGGCGCAGCGCCCGGTTGATGTCGACGGGCCGGGAGACGCGCGTGATGCCGTACTCGGACAGGGCCACCACGGTGCGGCCCTCGGCCCGGGCGTCGTCCAGGAGCGGGGCGAGCACGGCGTCGAGCTCGGCGGCGGCCTTTCCGGCGCGGGGGTCGTCGGGGCCGTGGCGCTGGAGGTCGTAGTCCAGGTGCGGGAGGTAGCAGAGCGTCAGGTCGGGGCGGCGGGTGGCGTTGACGTGCCGGGTGGCGTCGACGATCCACCGGCTGGAGGCGATGCCCGCGGTCGGCCCCCAGTAGGTGAAGAGGGGGAACGTGCCGAACTTCTCGGTGAGTTCGTCGTGCAGGTCGGCGGGCCGGGTGTAGCAGTCGGGCTCCTTGCGCCCGTCGGAGTAGTAGACGGGGCGCGGGGTGACGGTGAGGTCGGTGTCCGCGCCCATCGCGTACCACCAGCAGATGTTGGCCACGGTGTAGCCGGGGTGGATGCGGCGGGCGGCGTCCCAGAGCTTGTCCCCGCCGACGAGGGCGTTGTGCTGCCGCCACAGCAGCACCTCGCCGAGGTCGCGGAAGTACCACCCGTTGCCGACGACGCCGTGCTCGGCCGGGGGCGCGCCGGTGAGGAAGGTGGACTGCACGGAGCAGGTGACGGCGGGGAGCACGGTGCCGAGGGGGGCGTACGAGCCGGTGCGCGCGAGGGCGCGCAGGTTCGGCATGTGCTCCAGGAGGCGCGGGGTCAGCCCGACGACATCGAGCACCAGCAGCGGGGTCGGGGTCACGGCAGCTCCTTGAGGCCGAGGGCGGTCAGCAGGTCGCGGGCGAGGCCGAGTTCGGCGGCGATGCCTTCGGCCAGCCGGCCGCGGGTGCGCGGGCGCAGCTCGGGCGGGAGGGCCTGCCAGGTGTAGGTCTCGACCTCCAGGTGGCGGGTGAGCGGCACCGGGCCGCCGACCAGGCGGGTGAGGGTGTCGCCGAGCACCGGGAGGGTGGAGG
>NZ_LIQY01000666.1 GCF_001418495.1 Streptomyces pathocidini
GCCCCACCCCAATACCCGTAAGACCTCCGCGCCCGCCCATGGGACTATGGAGGCTGCGTATAGATCCGAGATCCGACCACAGGCGACGAACCGTCGCAAGAATCAGGACCCTGCGTGCCCGCGACCCCAACCAACGTGCCGGAGCCGAGCCGTACCGACCCGGCGCTGATCCGCAACTTCTGCATCATCGCGCACATCGACCACGGCAAGTCGACGCTCGCCGACCGGATGCTCCAGCTGACCGGCGTGGTCGACCAGCGGCAGATGCGCGCCCAGTACCTCGACCGCATGGACATCGAGCGCGAGCGCGGCATCACGATCAAGTCCCAGGCGGTCCGGCTGCCGTGGGCGCCCACCCAGGGCGAGGACGAGGGCACCACCCACATCCTCAACATGATCGACACCCCGGGCCACGTGGACTTCACGTACGAGGTGTCCCGCTCGCTCGCGGCCTGCGAGGGCTGCATCCTCCTGGTCGACGCCGCCCAGGGCATCGAGGCGCAGACCCTCGCCAACCTCTACCTGGCGCTGGAGAACGACCTCACGATCATCCCGGTCCTCAACAAGATCGACCTGCCGGCCGCCCAGCCCGAGAAGTACGCCGCCGAGCTGGCGCACATCATCGGCTGCGACGTTTCGGACGTGCTCAAGGTCTCGGCGAAGACCGGCGAGGGCGTGGCCGAGCTGCTGGACGAGGTCGTCAAGCTCGTCCCGGCCCCGGTGGGCGTCAAGGACTCCCCGGCCCGCGCGATGATCTTCGATTCGGTCTACGACCCGTACCGCGGTGTCGTGACCTACGTGAAGGTGGTCGACGGGAAGCTCGGCAAGCGCGAGCGGATCAAGATGATGTCGACCGGCGCGGCCCACGAGCTGCTGGAGATCGGCACCAACTCGCCCGAGATGAAGTCCGCCGACGGCCTGTCCGTCGGCGAGGTCGGCTATCTGATCACGGGTGTGAAGGACGTCCGCCAGTCCAAGGTCGGCGACACCATCACCCAGCTCTCCAAGGGCGCCGAGGAGCCGCTGGGCGGCTACAAGGACCCCAAGCCGATGGTGTTCTCCGGCCTCTACCCGCTGGACGGCTCGGACTACCCGGAGCTGCGCGAGGCCCTCGACAAGCTCCAGCTCAACGACGCCGCGCTTGTCTACGAGCCGGAGACCTCGGCGGCGCTGGGCTTCGGCTTCCGCGTCGGCTTCCTCGGGCTGCTGCACCTGGAGGTCGTCCGGGAGCGCCTGGAGCGCGAGTTCGGGCTCGACCTGATCGCCACCGCGCCGAACGTGATCTACCGCGTGGACATGGAGGACGGCTCCGAGCATGTCGTCACCAACCCCAGTGAGTTCCCGATCGGCAAGATCGCGCAGGTGCACGAGCCGGTCGTACGGGCCACGATCCTTGCGCCCAGCGAGTTCATCGGCGCGATCATGGAGCTGTGCCAGAACCGGCGCGGCTCGCTGCTCGGCATGGACTACCTCTCCGAGGACCGCGTCGAGCTGCGCTACACCCTGCCGCTCGCCGAGGTGGTCTTCGACTTCTTCGACCAGCTCAAGTCCAAGACCCGCGGCTACGCCTCGCTGGACTACGAGTCGACCGGCGAGCAGACCGCCGACCTCGTCAAGGTCGACATCCTGCTGCACGGCGACAAGGTCGACGCCTTCTCCGCGATCACACACAAGGACAAGGCGTACGCGTACGGGGTGCGGCTGGTGGCCAAGTTGCGCGAGCTGATCCCGCGGCAGAACTTCGAGGTGCCGATCCAGGCCGCGATCGGCTCCCGGGTCATCGCCCGCGAGACGGTCCGCGCGATCCGCAAGGACGTCCTCGCCAAGTGCTACGGCGGTGACATCTCCCGTAAGCGGAAGCTGCTGGAGAAGCAGAAGGAGGGCAAGAAGCGGATGAAGATGGTCGGCAACGTGGAGGTGCCGCAGGAGGCCTTCATCGCGGTGCTGTCCTCCGACTCCGAGGGCGAGTCGAAGGCGAAGAAGTAGGCGTCCGGCCACTGCTGAAGCAGGCGCCCGCCGCTGTCCGGAAACAAGGCGTCCGGTCCCCTCGGGGCCGGACGCCTTCGGGTGTCAGGCGTGTGCCATCCGGGTGAATGCGGGGCGTTCCGGTTTCTCGCGGCTGAAACGTGCCGTTACCCACGGCAGTAAGCGGTGTTCCGGGCAGCCGCGAAAAGGCGGGGCCCGGACGGTGCGACGGTCGTACCGCGCAGTACACCGCTCCGGAAAGGGATGCTGAAGTGAAGTACACGAAGGCCGCCGCTGTCGTCGTCGGATCCGTCCTGGCCCTCGGAACCGGTTCCTCCGCATTCGCCGCCGACGGTCCTGACTCGAGCCCCAAGTACCAGATCGGGAAGGGCAACGAACTGCCCAAGCTGGACAAGCAGGTGCTCGGGGGTCTCGGGACCCCTGACGGCGGGCCGATGGACGGCCTGATGAAGTCTCTCGGAAGTGCCATGGACCCGACGACGACCTTCGGGCCCATCACCACGATGTTCGGCGAGCGGGCCCAGGGTCTCGGCAAGATGCAGGGCCTCGGCAAGATGCAGGACATGGGCAAGATGCAGGGCATGGGCCAGGCCAAGGGGCAGGGCCACGCCCAGCAGCAGGGGCAGGCCAACCGCCCGTCGTACGGCCCGCAGGGGCAGGCCGGCGGTCTCGGTCAGGACATGGCCAAGGGCAACCAAAAGGGGAACGCCGGAATGCTCGGCCCGCTCCCTCTCCTGGGCTGAGCCCCGAGCTTCCCTCCTGCGGAGCGCACGGTGCGCGAGCGGGCCCGGCAGGACGAGCCGGGCCCGCTTTCCCGCGTCCGGGCCGGAAGTTCGGCCTGGGGGCGGGAGTTCGGCGG
>NZ_LIQY01000667.1 GCF_001418495.1 Streptomyces pathocidini
GGACGGGGACGTACGGGTGCCCGCCGCGCACCGCCCGGGGGCCGGGCCCCCGCACGGCCCCCCGACCAGGCCTTTCGGCGCAACATCCGGGCTCCCGGGGAGCGGTGTGAGGACCCGGCTCGTACGGTCGGTTGGTATGACGGACATGCTCCGAGACCGCGCATCGGCCCCCACCCGGCGCGCCGCCCTGGCAGGACTGGTCGGTGGGGCCGGGGCCGTGCTGGCGGCGGCCGGATGCGCGCGCCCGGACGCCGCGTCCGTACGGGGTGGGCCGCCGGCCAGTCCCGCGGCGCCCTCGGGGGCTTCGCGGCCTTCGGGGGCGGCCTCGCCTTCGGCGGACAACCCCACGCCCGGCGTGATGACCCTCTTCCAGGACCCGGCCTACAACTTCAGCGTGCTCCTCGCCCTCGGCAGCTCCGGTTACGGCGCCGCCGAGGTCGGCGAGGTGCTCACCGCCGTCAACACGGTCAACGCGGCCGGGCTGTCCGCACAGACGTACACGCGGACCTTCCGCCGCCTCGGCGACCGCCTGATGGCGCCGCCGGAGCAGGGCAGGCCCGGGCGGCAGACCACCCGCTTCCGCGCGCTGCGGGCCGCGCAGTACTACGGCCAAGCGCTGTTCTTCGTCCTCGGCTCCGACGACCCCGGCAGCGAGGAGCGGCTGTACCGGGCCGGTCGGGCGGGCTGGGACCGGTTCTGCGAGTTGACCGACCCGCGGCCGGTCAAGGCGAAGGTGCCGTACGGGAAGACCCCGCTGCCGGTGTGGCTCTTCCGGCCGGAAGGTTCGAAGAAGCGGCGCCCGACGGTGATCCTCACCAACGGCAGCGACGGCCAGGATGTCGACATGTGGACGTACGGTGTCTCGGCGGCCCTGGAGCGCGGCTGGAACGCACTCGTCTACGACGGCCCGGGACAGGGGCAGTTGCTCTTCGTGGACCAGGTGGTGTTCACGCCGCGCTGGGAGAAGGTCGTCTCGCCGATCGTCGACTGGCTGGTGGCCCGTCCCGACGTGGACGCCGATCAGATCGCCCTGACCGGGCTGAGCATGGGCGGCGACCTGGCGCCCCGCGCGGCGGCCTTCGAGCAACGGATCGCCGCGCTGGTGGCGATGCCCGGCTGCCTGTCGCCGTGGCTGGGATTCCCCCCGGAGATCCGGGAGATCCTTCGGCCCAGCAAGGCGGAGACCAACGCCATCTGGAACCGGGAGGTCGTTCCCGAACTGTCCCCGGCCGAGGCCGCGACGATGAAGAAGCGGATGGAACCCTTCTCCGTACAGGCCATGCTCGACGCGCGCCAGGGGCGGATGTTCACCGACTTCTACACGCCCGCCCAGCGCGTCAGGGCGCTGGACATCACCGGCGTCGTGAGCCGCATCAAGGCGCCCACGCTGGTCCTGGACTACGAGTTCGAGCAGTTCTATCCGGGCCAGCCGCGCGAGATGTACGAGAAGCTGACCGCGCCCAAGGACTACGTGAAGCTCACCGCGGCCACCGGCGCCCAACTCCACTGCTCCCCGATGGCGCCCCAGCAGCACTGCGAGGTCGTCTTCGACTGGCTCCAGGAAACCCTCCCCAAACGCTGACCACGGCCAGGCGCCGCGGTGAGCGGGCGAACCAGCTCCGACCGCGGCCGCGGCGAGCCCCCGGACGCGGTCGGAGGCCACCGCCGGGTCAGCAGGCGGAGGGGGCCTCGCGCCGTGCCGCCCAGATGCCGCGTACGTGGCCGATGTGGCGGCGCATGAGGGCTTCGGCGGCCGGGGCGTCGCCGGAGGCGATGAGGTCGAGGAGTTCGGAGTGTTCGCGGGCCGAGGGCACCAGGGCGTCGTTCTCGGCGAGTTGGCGGGCGCCGTAGATGCGGGAGCGCAGGCGCAGGGAGCGGACGGTCTCGACGACCCGCTCGTTGCCGTCGAGGGCGAGCAGGGCGAGGTGGAACTCGAGGTCGATGGCCGCGTGGGCCGTCAGGTCGCGGTTGGCGGCGGCGCGCTCGATGCCCGTGGCCAGTGGGCGCAGGCGGTCGATCTCGGCGGGGTCGACCCCCGCCTCCGCCAGGCGCCGGATGACCGGGACCTCGATGAGCTCCCGCAGGTCGGCCAGGTCGTCCAGCTCCTTGTCGGAGAGCTCCACCACCCGGAAGCCTTTGTTCCGCAAGGGTTCGATGAGACCGTCCTTCGCGAGGTCGACCATCGCCTCGCGGACCGGCGTCGGCGAGACGCCGAACTGCGCCGCCAGGCTGGGCGCGGAGTAGACGACGCCGGGCCGCAGCTCCCCGGAGATGACCGCGCCCCGCAGCGTCTGCACGATCTCCTCCCGCAGGCTGCGCCGCCCCTGGAACGAGGGCAGCACGGGCCCCTCGACCGCCGAGGCCGCCGCACCGGCGTTCCCCGCCGAACCGGCCTTCCTGCCCGAACCGGTGCTTCCCGCTGAACCGGCGTTCCCGCTCAAACCAGTGCTTCCCGCCGAATCGGCGTTCCCCGCCGTCCTGTTGCCGATCGCCGCTCCGTCACCGGCCGCCATCCCGGTCTCCCTCCCTTTCCCCCGATCCGGCCACCGCCTCGTAGGCGGCTCCGGCCACCACCAGATCCTCCCACGCCATGCCGACACTCTTGAAAAGCCGGGGGCGCGCGGGGTCGGCCACTGCCTTGCCGCGCACCACGTCCGCCATCCCCACCAGGTCATCCGCCTCCAACAGCCCGGCCCGCAGCGGCTGGATGACGTCCCCGGCCTCGCGCAGCGCGGCGGCCCGCGCCTCGACCACCACCGTCGAGCGGCGCACGGTCGCGTCGTCCACCTCGCGGGCGTCCGGCTCGTGCGAGCCGACGGCGGTGACGGTGGCATGCGCGGCCAGCGCGGACCCGTCGAAGAGGGGCGTACGGGCGGTGGTGCAGCAGGCGACCAGGTCTGCGGCGCGGATCGCCTCCTCGACCGCCGCCTGCCCCGGGGCACACGCCTCGACCATCAGACCATCGGCCTCGAACCTCAACTCGCCCCCACCGTGCTCCAACTCACCCCCACGAACGCCCAACCAACCCTCACCAGCGCCCAGTTCAACACCACCCAAGCCCGGTTCAACACCACCCGGTCCCGGTTTGGCACCACCTCCCCGTACGC
>NZ_LIQY01000668.1 GCF_001418495.1 Streptomyces pathocidini
CGGGCCGCGGCCCGCCCGCCCGGCGGCGGCCCGGTCCCCGCGACCCGGTCCCCCGGTGACCCTGCGCCGCACCCGCGGCAGGGGTCCGCTCGGCCGGACCCCGGGCGGACGGAAGCCGCAGGAGCCGTGGAGTGGACCGGCGCGTCGCCCGGCGGCCTCGCGGGTGCGCCCGGTAGCGGCGAAGCCGCGGGAACCACAGAGCGGGCCCAGGCATCGCCGGAGCGGGCCCAGGCATCGCTCCCCATCACCCTCGTCCTCGACGGTCTCGAAGTGGTGACCTCCGCGGCTGCCCTGGGCGAGCTGGAGCGGCTGCTGGACCGGCCGCCCGGCGGCCCGCGGGTGGTGCTGAGCGGGCGCGGCGAGCCGCCCGTGGCGCTCTACCGGCTCCGGCTCGCGGGTGCGCTGCGGGAGCTGCGCGGGGACGCGCTGCGGTTCACCGCGGACGAGGCCGCCGTACTGCTGCGCCGGCACGGGACGGAGCTCGGGCCGCGCGAGCTGGCCGCGCTGCTGCGCCACACCGAGGGCTGGCCCGCCGCGCTCCAACTGGCCGCCGTGGCGCTCCGGTCGGCGCCGGACCCGGGCGCGTACGCCGCCGGGTTCGACGGGGACGACCGGGGGGTCGCCGACTACCTGGTGGGCGAGGTGCTCTCCCGCTCCCCGCCCGCGGAGCGGGAGTTCCTGCTGCGCACCAGCGTCTGCGAACGGCTGGACGCAGACCTGGCCAACGCGCTGACCGGCCGCGACGACGCGGCCGCCGCCCTCGACCGGCTGCTCAGGACCGGCGCCCCGGTGGCCCGCGAGGCCCCCGGCTCCCCCTGGCACCGCTGCCACCCGCTGCTGCGCGCCCACCTGTACGCGGAGCTGCGCCGCACCCGGCCCGCCGAGGTGCCCCGGCTGCACGGCGCCGCGGCCGACTGGTTCGCGGCGCGGGAGCGGCCCGCCGAGGCCCTGCGGCACGCCGTCGCCGTGCCCGACCCCCACCGCGTATCGGCCCTGCTGGACCGGCACGTCACGCGCATGGTCACCGCGGGCCAGGGCCGTACCGTACGCCGTCTGCTGGCCGAACTGCCCGAGCCCGCATTGGAGTCCGAGCCCGGGCTCCTGCTGGCCGCGGCGCTGGCCCGGCTGGACACCGGCGACCTGGACAACGGCAGCCGCTACCTCGCCCTGTCCACCCGCGCCGACCCGCACCCCCGCGACTCCGGCGTACGCGCCCTGCGCCGGATCGTGCGCCTGGAGCGCGCCCGGCTCGCCGGCAGCCTGCCGGAGGCGCTGCGCCTCGCGGAAGGGCTGCGGATTCCGGAGGCGGCGGACAGGGACGGCGGCGACGACCTCGCGGCGCTCGCCCTCGCCGACCGCGGCATCGTCCACATGGAGCTCGGCCAACTAACCCAAGGCAAGGCCGACTTGACGGCGGCGCTCGCCATCGCCCGGCGGCGCGGCCTGGACCACCTGACCGCCCAGTGCCTGAGCTGCCTGGCCGCGGTGGCCGCCGCGGAGTGCCGCAACACCCGGGCCGTGCGGCTCGGAGAGGCCGCCGCGGACTTCGCGCGGGCGCGCGGCTGGGAGGGCGCCGCCCTGTGCGCCCCCGCGTACGAGGCCGTGGCCTGGGCCGAACTCCAGCTGACCGAGCGCGATCCGGCCGAGCGCTGGTCCCGGCTGGCCCGGCAGTCCGTGCGGTCGGTGCACGGACGGGTGGACCCCACGGTGGAGTTCGGCGCCCGCCTGGTCGGCGCCGTCGCCGCG
>NZ_LIQY01000669.1 GCF_001418495.1 Streptomyces pathocidini
CCCCGAGGGCTCGCACGGGGAGGAGGCCGAACCCGAGACCGAGGGGCACGCGGCTCCCAGGGACGAGCGGGACGGGGGTGATCGCGACGGGGGGCGTGCCGGGGAGGACGAGCGCGGTGCCGGGGAGGAGGCGGACCCCGACGGCGGGGAGCAGCGCCCCGATGCCAAGGATGCCGAGGACACCGGGGACGCCAAGGCCAAGGCCGAGGGCGGCCAACGGGATTCGCGCGGCCCCGCCGCGGCCGCCGCCGCGGCAGACGCGTCGGGGAGGCCCGGCCAGCCCGCCCCGGGGACCGCGGCGGCCGAGGCCGATGAGAAGGCGCCCCCGGCGCCGACGCCGCCGGCCGGTGCGCGCAAGCCCGCCGGTGCCCATACGGAACCCGTGCCGACCGAGGACCGCCACCCCTCCCCCGCGGCGCGTCGGGCGGCCGAGCCCGCGAGGGGTCCGAACGAGGCCCCGGTGGCTCGGAGTTCGGTGCCGAAGGAGAGCGGTCCCGGGGCGGCGCCCGGCGGTGCGGTGGGTGCCCCGGAGCCCGTTGGCCCGACGGCCGCGGCGGGGCCGGGCTCGGCGCCGTCTCCGGCGCGGGCCGCGGTCGGTCCGGCGGCCGAACAGGCGGACAGCCCCGGGAAGTCGGGCGCTCCGGCCCCGGAGGGAGCCCAGCCCAGACCTGAGGCGTCTCTGGAGAAGGACGGCGGCGGCTGTGCCCCGCCCGAGCCCGCGGCGGAGAAGGACGACGGGGGCAAGGGCGGCTGCGGAGGCGGTGGTGGCGAGGCGGCCCCGGAGGAGAAGCAGCCCGAGCCGCCGGATGTCTCGGCCCAGGATCCGAAGGCCGCCATCGGCACGGTCAGCAGGCTGCCTCCGGACCAGGCGGCGGCCGCCATGCCGGGCGTGGACCAGGCGGCGGACAAGAAGGTCCGCGAGGAGCAGCACCGCCTGGACGCCGACCCGCCGAAACGGGAACGCCCTTCGGGTGCTCCCCGCACCCAGGCGGCACCGCCCCAGGCGGCGCCGCCGGCCGCGCAGGTGACCGGCCGGGTCGAACGGCTGGGGCCCGAGGACCAGGGCGGGCGGCAGCGGGCCAAGGGCAGCGAGAAGGCCGAGGGGCAGAAGGCCACGGACAGCACTCCCCCGCCACCGGTCCCGGTGGCGAAGGAGCTCAGCGCCGAGGAGGCCGAGAGTGTGGAGGCCGCGGCCGACGCGGTCCCCACCGTCGACCCCGAGTTGCGCGACAAGACGGTCGGCCCCGCCCCGAAGATCAAGCTGGAGGGCCCGAGCGATCCTCAGCGCACGGACGACCAGGCCAAGGCGCTCAAGGAGAAGCAGTCCCGGATCCGGAACACGGGGCGCGAGGACGCCGCGAAGCCGATGGGCGAGGACCGGATCTTCCCCAACGCGCCACGGGAGCAGTTGGTCGGCCAGGTCTCAGGGCGGGCGGGCGGCAGGGGCGGGGTGAGCGGAGTCAAGGCGGGGTCGAAGCCCAAACCCGGTGTGGGTGCGGTCGCCCAGCAGGAGCGCGGCGCGGAGATCCAGGGGGCGGCAGGCCAGGCCCAGGGCGATATGACCGCCAAGGAGAAGGAGCACCAGCAGGGCGAGCAGCGGGCCGAGCGGGAGAAGCAGACGGAGATCGACCGCGAGGTCGCGCAGAACTCCGAGAAGCAGACGGCCGAGCGCGGCAGGGCCGCCGAGGAGGCGCAGCGGCAGCGCGCCGACTGGCGGGCCGAGCAGGACAAGAAGGTCGAGGACGCGGACGGGAAGTCCGAGAAGGAGCACACCGCCAGGAACAAGGAGATCGTCAAGGGCCGCGACGACAAGGACAAGGAGGTCAACGACCGCAAGGACAAGGACAACCAGCAGATCGACACCGAGCGGGTGAACGCGGAGAAGGAGGCCGAGCGGAAGAAGGAGGAGAAGAAGCCGTCCGGGGGCTTCTTCGGCTGGCTCGCCGACAAGGTGAAGGGGTTCTTCAGCGCGCTCCTGGAAGCGGTCACCGCGGTGTTCGATGCCGCCCGCAAGGCGGTCAACGGCATCATCGACACGTTCAAGGAATGGGCCGACAAGGCCATCGACTTCGTACGCGACCTCGCCGTCAAGGCGATCAACCTGCTGGCGGACGCGCTGATCGCGATCGGCGATGTGCTGCTCGCGGCCTTCCCCGAGTTGCGCGACAAGTTCCGCAGGGCGATCGAGGGGCTGCGCGACCAGGCGATCGCGGCGGTCAACAAGCTGGCGGACGGCCTGAAGAAGGCGGTGCACGCGCTGCTGGACGCTCTGGCGGCGGGCATCAACAAACTCCTCGACGTCCTTGAGGCGGGC
>NZ_LIQY01000067.1 GCF_001418495.1 Streptomyces pathocidini
GCGTAGGACCAGATCAGGGCGTCGAGTTCGCCGGAGGCGAGCTCGACCGCCACGCGCGCGTTGGCGACCGAGGCCTCGATCTTCGCGCGGTTGCGGATGATCGAGGTGTCGGTGAGCAGCCGCTCCACGTCGGCCTCGGTGAAGGCGGCGACGGCCGGGATCGAGAAGCCCTTGAAGGCCGCGCGGAACCCCTCGCGGCGGCGCAGGATCGTCAGCCAGGACAGGCCGGACTGGAACGCCTCCAGGCACAGCCGCTCGAAGAGCGCGTCGTCGCCGTGCACCGGGCGGCCCCACTCGGTGTCGTGGTACGCCACGTAATCCTCGGCGGACAGCCCCCAGGGGCAGCGCAGTCGCCCGTCGGGCCCTGGGACGGCTCCGGCCGGCTCGGTCACGGCCGCCACCTCTCGTCGCCGGTCCGGGTGTCCTGCGCCAGGCCGGGGCCGGGCGCCGCGCCGGGCCCGAACGGGCCGGGCCCTGCCTCATATCCGCCGGACCGGCGGTACTCGGCGGGGCCTTCGGCGTATCCGCCGGGGTCCCCGGGCTCGCCCCCGGGCCCGTCGTGCTCGTCCGGGAGCCGTGGCGCCTCCGGCGCGGAGGCCCCGGCGCCCGCCAGGGCGGCTTCGAGTTCCTCGATCCGGGCGTCGCGCTCGGCGAGTTCGGTGCCGAGTCTGTCGAGCGCCTCGTCCACCTCCGCCATCCGGTAGCCGCGCACGGCCATCGGCAGCCGCAGCGCCTCGACGTCGGCGCGGCCGACGGGCCGGTCGGCGGGCAGCGGGTCCTCCAGCCGGTCCGGCAGCGCCTCGGGCAGGGCGACGCCGTCGTCCCCCCCGACCACGACGAGCGTGACCGCGGCGACCACCGCGACCAGCGCGATGAGCAGGAACCAGAACACGAGGATCTCCCGGGGCCGTCCGAATCCGTACCGAACCTGTAGCCACGATCGTGCCACGCCCCACCGACAGCCGGGCCCCGCGGGCAGCGGTTAGGGTCGTCGCGGGCCTGCCCCGAAGGTCGGGCGGCCCGGGGAGGTTACGCGTGGTGCTGCGGCTGGGGACGCGGGAGTTCGGGACGCACGAGCCGGTGATCATGGCGATCGTGAACCGGACACCGGACTCCTTCTACGACCAGGGCTCGACCTTCCGCGACGAGCCCGCCCTCGCGCGCGTGGAGCAGGCGGTGGCCGAGGGCGCGGCGATCATCGACATAGGCGGGGTCAAGGCGGGGCCCGGCGATGAGGTGAGCGCCGAGGAGGAGGCGCGCCGCGTGGTTCCCTTCGTGGCCGAGGTGCGCGGGCACCACCCGGACGTGGTGATCAGCGTGGACACCTGGCGCCACGAAGTGGGCGCCGCCGCCTGCGAGGCGGGCGCGGACCTCCTCAACGACGCGTGGGGCGGCATCGACCCCCGACTGGCCGAGGTCGCGGCCGAGTTCGGGGCCGGTCTGGTCTGCACCCACGCGGGCGGCGCCGAGCCGCGCACCCGCCCCCACCGGATCGCGTACGAGGACGTGATGGCGGACATCCTGCGGGTCACGGTGGGGCTCGCGGAGCGCGCGGCGGAACTGGGGGTGCGGCGCGACGGCATCCTCATCGACCCGGGCCACGACTTCGGCAAGAACACCCGCCACTCGCTGGAGGCGACCCGCAGGCTGGGCGAGATGGCGGCGACCGGCTGGCCGGTCCTGGTGTCGCTGTCGAACAAGGACTTCGTCGGCGAGACGCTGGACCGGCCCGTCAAGGAGCGGCTGCTGGGCACGCTGGCGACGACGGCCGTGTCGGCGTGGCTGGGGGCGCGGGTCTACCGCGTCCACGAGGTGGCGGAGACTCGGCAGGTGCTGGACATGGTGGCCTCGATCGCGGGCCACCGGGCCCCGGCCGTGGCCCGCCGGGGGCTGGCCTGACGTGACGCCTGCGGCTGGGCTTCCCCACCACGTTCTGCCCCGGCTACCGCTGGTTGTGCCGGCATCCCGAACTGGGGCTCCGCCCCAGACCCCGCTCCTCAAGCGCCGGAGGGGCTGGATTTACCTGCGCCGGAGGGGCTGGTTTTCCCCGGAGGGGTTGGGCTTGCCTGCGCCGGAGGGGCTGGATTTCCGCTGGCTGGGGTCAGGCACCGCCCGACTCCTTGGTGACCAAGGACACCGCCTCGTCCACGTCGTCGGTCAGGTGGAAGAGTTCCAGGTCCTTCTCGGCGGCCTTGCCCTGGGCGACCAGGGTGCCGTGCACCCAGTCGACCAGGCCCTTCCAGTACTCGGTGCCGAACAGGACGATGGGGAAGCGGGTGACCTTCTTGGTCTGGACGAGGGTGAGCGCCTCGAACAGCTCGTCCAGCGTGCCGAATCCGCCGGGCAGCACCACGAAGCCCTGCGCGTACTTCACGAACATCGTCTTGCGGACGAAGAAGTAGCGGAAGTTCACGCCGATGTCGACATACCGGTTGAACCCCTGCTCGTAAGGGAGCTCGATTCCCAGGCCCACGGAGACCCCGCCCGCCTCCAGGGCGCCCCGGTTGGCCGCCTCCATGGCGCCCGGGCCGCCGCCGGTGATCACGCAGAAGCCGGCTCCGACGAGCGCCTTGCCTAGCCGGACCCCGGCGTCGTAGTCGGCCGCCCCCTCCGGGGTGCGCGCGGAGCCGAACACGCTGATGGCCGGGCCGAGTTCGGCCAGCGCGCCGAAGCCCTCGACGAACTCCGACTGGATCCGCATGACCCGCCACGGGTCCTGGTGCACCCAGTCGGTGGGCCCCTGGGTGTCGAGCAGGCGCTGGTCGGTCGTGGTCGGCTGCACCTGGCCGCGGCGGCGTACGACAGGCCCTAGGCGCCGTTCCTTCCACGTGCCGTCGGGCCGCCGCTCCCTGCCTGGGCTCTCCGGCTCGCGCTCGCCCTCGGGGTTGTTCATGGCGCACTCCCTCCGCGTGGGGCTCCCTCCCCCACCCCCACAGGGCGGGGCCGGGAGAGAGATCGTTCACTGCAGGGTACGCACCCGGAGGTGACGAGCAGCGGAATTCAGCTGGTCAGCCAGGTGCGCAGGTTCCGCTCCGCCGCCAGGACGGCGGCCGTCGCGACGTGCTCCTCGCGCGTGTGAGCCAGCTTCGGGTCGCCGGGGCCGTAGTTGATCGCGGGGATGCCGAGCGCGGAGAAGCGGGCGACGTCCGTCCAGCCGTCCTTGGGGGCCAGCTCCGCGCCGATCGCCTCGACGAACGCCGCGGCAGCCGGGTGGGACAGACCGGGCAGGGCACCGGGCGCCGAGTCGGTGAGGACGACCTCGTAGCCGTCGAAGACCTCGCGTACGTGCGCGAGCGCCGCTTCCTCGCCGCGGTCGGGCGCGAAGCGGAAGTTGACGATCACGGCGCAGGCGTCGGGGATGACGTTGCCGGCGTGACCGCCCTCGATCATCACCGCGTTGAGCCCCTCGCGGTAGGTGAGGCCGTCGATGTCGACGCGGCGCGGCTCGTAGGCGGCGAGGCGGGCGAGGACGGGCGCGGCCTTGTGGATGGCGTTCTCGCCGAGCCAGCTGCGCGCGGAGTGGGCGCGCCGGCCGGTGGTCTCGACGCGTACGCGCAGGGTGCCCTGGCAGCCGCCCTCGACCTTGGCGTCGGTGGGCTCCAGCAGGACCGCGAAGTCGCCCGCCAGCCAGTCGGGGTGGCGCTCCGCGAGCCGCTTGAGGCCGTTGAGGTCGGCGGCGACCTCCTCGTGGTCGTAGAAGACGAACGTGAGGTCGCGGTTGGGCTCGGGCACGGTCGCGGCGATGCGCAGCTGGACCGCGACGCCGGACTTCATGTCGGAGGTGCCGCAGCCCCACAGCACGCCGTCCCCGTCGAGCCTGGACGGGACGTTGCCGGCGATCGGGACGGTGTCGATGTGCCCGGCGAGGATGACCCGCTCGGCGCGGCCCAGGTTCGTACGGGCCACCACCGCGTCCCCGTCGCGGTCGACGGTCAGGTGGGGCAGCGCGCGCAGCGCCTCCTCCACCGCGTCGGCCAGGCCCTTCTCCTCGCCGCTCACCGACGGGAAGTCGACGAGCCGGGCGGTCAGGGCCGCGGCATCCAGGGCCAGGTCGAGCGTGGGGTGATCCATGGGACCGACCCTAGCCCGTCACGCGGGGGCGTACGGGGGGCCGGTACGGTTGGGCCGTGTCCGAGCCGACCCCAACCTCCCGCCGTGGCCGCCTTCTGCGCATTGGTGCGGCCTGTGCCGTCCTGCTGGCACTGGCGGGCTATCTGCTCGTGCACTTCACCAGCGGCGGGCCCGGTGCGCCGCGCTGCACGGTAAGGGGCCCCGGCCAGGACGGGGACCCTTACGAGATGCAGCCGGAGCAGGCGCTGAACGCGGCCACCATCGAGGCCGTGGGCTCCTCCCGCGGGCTGCCGGAGCGGGCGATCACCATCGCGTTGGCGACGGCCATGCAGGAGTCGGGGCTGCGCAACATCGACTACGGGGACCGCGACTCGGTGGGCCTGTTCCAGCAGCGGCCATCCCAGGGCTGGGGCGAGACACGGCAGATCATGGACCCGGTCTATTCGGCGGGGAAGTTCTACGAGCACCTGGAGAAGATCCCCGGCTACTCGCGGCTGCCGCTGACCGAGGCCGCGCAGCGGGTCCAGCGCAGCGGCTTCCCGCAGGCGTACGCGAAGCACGAGCCGGAGGCCGTGCTGCTCGCCTCCGCGCTCACCGGACGCACGCCCGGGGCACTCAGCTGCACGGCCGGCTCCGGCGGGAAGCAGGGCGACCCGGAGCAGGTGCGGGCGAAGCTGATCCGCGAGTTCGGGCCCGGGGTGCTGCCGGCGGCGCAGGCCGGCGAGCTGACGGGCGGCGGGCGGACCGGGAAGGCGTACCCCGCCTCGGACGCCGTCGTGGCCGTCCCAGTGGGCGCGGCGGCGGAGGCCGGTGCGGGCGAGGACCCGGGCGGGCGGCGCGGCTGGGAGGTCGCGCACTGGGCGGTGGCTCACGCCTCCGAGTTGGGCATCGCACAGGTCTCCTATGCGGGCCGAGTGTGGAGCGCCGCGGAATCCGGGAATGGGTGGCGGAAAGCGGACGGGAATTCGGACGCGGAGAAGTCCGAGGACTCGGGAGCCGTTCTGATCAATACCGCGCAATAGTGCGACCGGACACCCGGCAGCGTTAGCCGGACCCGAGCGGGGCCGGAATTCCCGTACCGGCGGCCGATCTTGGACTTCCCGGTGAATTCCCTTGGAAATCAAGGGGAGTGACGGTTCATCAGCCCATCATGCGAGTCCGGGTTCGCCCGTTTTTCCCCACAGCGGATTATGCGACGCATTGCCAACTCTTTACCTCGGCCTGCCGCAACCTTCCCGCTCCTCACGCGGTAGTCACTGCGTCCGCCCGGCGGGCACATCACAACCGACAGAAGCGCAAGCCTCTCTCCAAGGAGCACAATGTCCCTCCCCCTCACGCGTCGGATCGCCCGAGCCGCGCTGCTGGTCGCCGCGGGCGCCGCTCCCATCGTCGGCGCTGCCGGGTCGGCACAGGCCGCCGAGCACACGAGCTCGCCGCTGGCCGCCCTCGACCAGGCCGGCCTCGACACCGCCGCCGGAGGCGCGGCGCAGAAGGTCGGCGGTACGGCGCAGAAGACGGTCGGCGGCACCGCGCAGAAAGGCGGCGCCGCTGCCGCGGGCCTCGGCTCCGAGACCGTGAAGTCCACCCTCCCCAAGGCGACCAAGACGGTCAGCGGGCTCGGCAAGTCCGCACTGCCCGTGGTGAAGAAGGCCGCCGGGAACGCGGCCGGATCGCAGGGCGGCGGCCTCCTCGGCCAGGCCACCGGGGCCCTCCGCACCCTGCCGGTGAGCGGCGCGACCCAGGGCCTGCCGGTCGGCGGCGCGACGCAGGCCCTGCCGGTGGGCGGCGCGGCCCAGGCTCTGCCGGTGAGCAGTGTGACGCAGGCTCTTCCGGTCGGCGCTGCGACGCAGGGTCTGGGCGGGCTGCCGATCGGCGGCTGAGCGCGTCCGGCGCCTCCTGACGGGCGCGCTGACGCGACACGAAGGGCCCGGGGAGTCCGTCTCCCCGGGCCCTTCGCCTTGCCTGCTCCCGGTCGGGCCCCGACAGGGTGCTCGCCGACCGGAACTCTCGGGTGCTCGCCGGTCGGGCCCCTGCTCGCCGGTGGGCCCCTTCGGATGCTCGCCGGGTCGGCCCTCAGACGCTCGCCAGTCAGGTCCCGGTCGCCGGTGAGCCCCTCGGATGCTCGCCGGTCACACCCCTGCTCGCTGGTCGGACCCCCTCAGACGCTTGCCAGTCACGCCCCTGCGGCGGCCGCGCGGTCGGCCCCTCGGGGCCGATTCGTTCAGCTCAGTCTGCGGACCGCCTCCGCGACCCGCTCGTCGGTCGCGGTGAACGCGACCCGTACGAACCGCTCGCCCGCCGGCCCGTAGAAGTCGCCCGGCGCGACCAGGATGCCGCGCTTGGACAGGTCGCCGACCGTGTCCCAGCACGGCTCGTCGCGGGTCGCCCACAGGTAGAGGCTCGCCTCGCTGTGCTCGATGCGGAAGCCGCAGCCCTCCAGCGCCGAGCGCAGCGCCGTACGGCGGGCCGCGTACCGCGCACGCTGCTCGGCCACGTGCGCGTCGTCGCCGAGCGCCGCGACCGCGGCGGCCTGCACCGGGGCCGGGGTCATCATGCCGCCGTGCTTGCGGATCCGGAGCAGTTCGCCGAGCACGCCCGCGTCACCGACGAGGAACGCCGCGCGGTAGCCCGCCAGGTTGGACCGCTTCGAGAGCGAGTGGACCGCGACGACGCCCTCGTACGAGCCGCCGCACACGTCCGGGTGCAGCACGGACACCGGCTCGGTCTCCCAGCCCAGCTCCAGGTAGCACTCGTCGCTGACGACCAGCACACCGTGCTCGCGCGCCCATGCGACCGTGGCCCGCAGCCGCTCCTTGGACAGCACCCGACCGGTGGGGTTCGACGGGGAGTTGAGCCACAGCAGCTTGAGGCCGGCCGGGTCGGTGTCCGTCGGCTCGTCGTAGACGACGGGTTCCGCGCGGGCCAGCCGGGCGCCCACCTCGTACGTCGGGTAGGCCAGCCGCGGGTACGCGACGCGGTCGCCGGGGCCCAGGCCCAGCTGGGTCGGCAGCCAGGCTACGAGCTCCTTGGAGCCGACCACCGGCAGCACGTTGGTGTGCGCCAGGCCCGCCGCGCCGAGCCGGCGCCCGGCCCAGCCGGTGATGGCGTCGCGCAGCGCCGCGGTGCCCCACACGGTGGGGTAGCCGGGGCTGTCGGAGGCTGCCGACAGGGCAGCCTGGACCAGCTCGGGGACCGGGTCGACGGGGGTGCCGACCGAGAGGTCCACGATGCCGTCCGGGTGCGCGGCGGCGGTCGCCTTGTACGGCTCGAGCCGGTCCCATGGGAAGACGGGGAGTCGGGCGGAGACTGCGGACACGGTGCTCACTTCTCTCGGACGGCCGACTGACAGGGCCCGGCGGGCTCCCTCGGGAGGCCGACGCGGCCCCAGGAGCGCCAAACGCCTCGGTCCCGCACGGCCGCGGGCCGTACGGGACCGAGGCGGCGCCGGGCCTGCCGTCAGCCTTGCCGTGTGCTTACTGGTTCTGCGGCGGCAGCGCTGCGATGAAGGGGTGGTCGCGCTCGATCAGGCCGAGCTTCGACGCACCGCCGGGCGAACCGAGCTCGTCGAAGAACTCGACGTTCGCCTTGTAGTAGTCCTTCCACTCCTCCGGAGTGTCGTCCTCGTAGAAGATCGCCTCGACCGGGCAGACCGGCTCGCAGGCCCCGCAGTCGACGCACTCGTCGGGGTGGATGTACAAGGACCGGGAGCCCTCGTAGATGCAGTCGACGGGGCACTCCTCGATGCACGCCTTGTCCTTGACGTCGACACAAGGCTGCGCGATGACGTAGGTCACGCTGTCGTTCCTCCTCGGTAGGGCTGGCGGGTCCCCTCGCGGCTCCGCCACGGGCGCGCGGGAGCGCGGCGTCGTCGATGCCCGCACCTAGTATCTCCGTTCCGGGGCGCGAGACGAACATGAGGGGCTTACGGAGCTGTGGATTTCACCACCGGCGGACGACTCGAGGTCCGGATAACCGGAGCTGACCTGGGCAAAAGGGTGTCCGTACGGTCGCTCGTGGAGAACGGACCACCGGGCGCGCGGTTCACGGACACGGTCGGCGTGCTCACATCCTGGGACGCCGGTGTGCTCGTGATCACACGGCGGAACGGCGAGACCGTCCGGATCCCGGAGACCTCGCTCGTGGCGGGGAAGGTCGTACCCGCCGCGCCGGTGCGCCGGAGGGGGCCGGCCGCGAGCCGGGACGAGCTGGAGCTGGCCGCGGCGCGGGCCTGGCCGCCGGTCGAAAGCGAGCGGCTGGGCTCCTGGTTGCTGCGGGCGGCCGCGGGGTTCACGCGGCGCGCCAACTCCGTTCTGGCGCTGGGCGATCCGGGCATGGACCTCGACACGGCGCTGGCGCGCGTCACCGCCTGGTACGCCGAGCGCGGGCTGCCCGCGTACGTCCAGGTCGCCACGGACGCCGGGGCCGCGCGGCAGGGCCTGGCCGGGGAGTTGGCGGCGCGGGGGTGGACGCGGGAGGTCTCGGCGCTGCTGCGTACGGCCGCGCCGGCGGCGATCGCGGACATCCCGGTGGACGCGGCGGAGGTGGTGCTCTCGCGCACGGTGGACGAGGCCTGGCTGGCCCGCTACCAGAGGTCCGCCGGAGCCGAGGCTGGTCCTGAGGTGCGGGCGGTGCTGGGCGGCGGGCCCTCGGTGTGGTTCGCGACCGTGCCGGGTGAGGGGGTTCGCGGTGGGGAGGGTTTGTGCGGTGCGAAGGAGGCGCCCGGCACGGACGGGGCGCGCGGTGCGGAGGGTTTGCGCGGCGCGGATGAGGCGCCCGGCACCGAGAGCTTCCCCAGCGCGGAGAGTTCCCCCGGCGCGGAGAGCTTCCCCAGCGCGGAGAGTTCCCCCGGCGCGGAGAGCTTCCCCGCCGCGATCGGGCGGTGCGTGGTCGACGGGCGGTGGGCCGGGTTCGCGGCCGTCGAGGTCGACCAGGCGCGGCGGCGGCAGGGCCTGGCCACGGCTGTGATGGCCGCGCTCGCCCGCAAGGCGCTGGACGAAGGCGCGTCCGCCGCGTACCTCGCGGTCGAGGAGGACAACGGCGGCGCCGCAGCACTCTACGACGCGCTGGGCTTCACCACGCACCACGTCTACCACCACTTCCGAGCCCCGAGGGGTGAGCTCCGCTGAGCGGGTACGAGGCAGATATGGACGACGTCCACGCCCGACGGCGGCGGTTCGCGGCGGAGGCCCGCGCCGAGCGCCCCGACCTGGCCCTGCTGTGCCTGCTCCTCGCCGGCGAGGCCGAACCCGACCTGGGCGAGGCCGGCCTGGACGCGGCGCAGATCGAACTCGACCGGCTGGCGGGCCTGCTGCCGTACCGCCCAGCGGACGGCGCGCGCGGCTGGGCCCGCGCCGTGGCCGACCTGCTCGGCGACCGCTGCGGCTTCCACGGCGTCCCGGCCGACTACCGGCGGCTGGAGTCCTCGCTCCTGCCGGACGTACTGCGCCACAGGCGCGGGCTGCCGATCCTGCTGTCGGTGGTGTGGATGGAGGTGGCCCGCCGGGCGGGCGCGCCGGTGCACGGGGTGGCACTCCCGGGCCACTTCGTCGTCGGCTTCGGCGACCCGGAGGCGTACGGTCGCGAGGCCGCCGAGACATACGGACAAGGGGCCGCCGGGGCGTACGGGCGTCCGGTGCTGGTCGATCCCTTTGACCGGGGGCGGGTGCTGACCGACTCCGACGCGGATCTGCTGGTGGTGGGCGCGACGGGGGCGCCGCTCGATCCCTCGATGCTGCGCCCGGCCGACCCACGGGACATCGTCCTGCGCATCCTGAACAACATCCGCGCCTGGGCCGCGGCCCGGCCCGAGCGCTCCGACGTGGCGCTCTGGGCGGTCGACCTGTCCCTCCTGCTGCCCCGCCACCCGGCCCGGCTCCGCTACGACCGGGCCCAACTGCTCGTCCAGCGCGGCGACTTCGCCACCGGTGCGGCCGAGATGGAGGCGTACGCGGAGGTGGTGGCCGCCGTGGACGAGGAGGCCGCCGAGAGCCTCCACCAGCAGGCGTTCGCGGCCCGGGCACTGCTCAACTGAGCCGCCGGAGGCCTGCGGTGGCTCACCTCGGAACCGGCCCCGCCCGCCGGCCAGGCGCGCCGGGCCGTGCGGGCAAGCACTGCGCGCGGCGCACGTGCTCACCAGGAGTTGGGCCGGGGTCAACGGACGGGGCGTCCTTGGGCAAGTAGCCGTCCTTGGGCAAGCAGCCCCCGCTCGGACACGACAAGACGCATACGAACGGGGGAAGTTCGCCGGCTTCAGAGGTCACCCTTCTTCCGAAGGTGGTCCTTTGGTGGGTACGGAGGCGTGAGGTCATGCTGCTGGCAAGCTCCAAACGCGGTGCGTGCTTCCCCATGCCTTGACAGCGGTTCGGGGAGGCCGGACATAGTGGATGGACCGAGACTTGTTTCGACGGGTGGAACAAGATCGGTTTCTGTGGTCGGATCCCGGACCGGGCCGACGCTCCATGGGGGCACCGAGCATGCAAGAAATCACCCAACCCCTGCGCACCGAGGTCTTTCTCTCGCCCCGATGGCGTCATCGTTACCGTGCCATTCAGGTCACCCGTGGCAGTGACGGCGCGGTGCTGGAAGTGCCGGCGTCGGCAACGATCACGTCCATGCTCGACTTCAATCCGCAGTGGTTCGTCGATCGGCTCGTGCAGACGCGCGGGGCAGCCCCCTTCATGGGGATTCTGGACTTGACCAACGCTTGCACGGACGCGTGCGGCATGTGCTTCACCATGGCCAAACGCAAGGCCGAGGGCCTGAACCGGCACGCGGATGTCGACATGGTGCTGGCGCGTATCGGGCAGATCCAGCAGTGGTATCCGGATGCCTTCCGGTTGGTGGCGTTGGTCGGCAGCGGTGAACCCCTCATCGTGCCCGGGGTGGAGAGGCTGCTGCACGGGGTGGCCGACCTCGGTCTTGCCCTGCATGTCTACACCGCCGGAAAGAATCTGAGCAGGCCGGACGTACGCACCGCATTGGCACGCGGCGCGGTCAGTGTCCGCGTCAGCCTGGACGCTACTGACGAGGACACCTTCCAGAAGGTCCACCGGGCCGCCGGGCTCAGCGAACGGATCGAGGCGGTACGCCGGCTCGTCGCGGCGCGCGATGCCGTTTCCGGCCGGAGCCAGGCCATGGTGGGGCTGAGCATGGTGATCCAGAAAGCCAACAGCCACCAGATCAGCGCCTTTGCCGCACTCGCCCGGGACATCGGCTGCGACTTCGTCTCTTTCCATCAGGAAACCTACGGTCAGGTCCAGGGCGGGTTCGGTGAGACCGAAGCCCAGCGCCTGACCGAGGACCTGGCAGCGGTCGAAGGGATGACCGACGACGACTTCACCGTGACGGTCCCCCGCCTGGCCGGCCGCCCCACCGTCTTCGAACGCGCGGCGGCCACCCTCAGCGACCAGGCCACGCTCGACCGGTGCTTTTCCAGCCGCCACAAGCCGGTTATCGGATCCGACTACTCCGGCTGCTGCAAAGGCGGCTCGAACCTGGACTTCAAGCAGCACTCCTATGTGGGCCCGTTCACCGACGAGGCAACCATGACGACGCTGCGCACCGTGATCGACCGTGGGCTGGGAACCGCTCTGGGGCGCCCTGCACAGCTGAGTTGTGACAGCTGCGAACTCGCGGAATACGACCGGGCCATGGAGCGGATCCTGGCCCACCTGGACCACGAACAGGAGTGGAACACCCGCCTCGTCCCCTTCGAGCCCGGTGTCGATCACGACGCGGCGTATGAGGTGCTGTTCGGCGCCCACACCCCCTCTACGGCCCTCGCCGTGCGCCCGGACGGCACCTTGCGCACCCACCTCCCCCTGCTCCCCACGGATCTCGCGAGCAGGAATCCATGACCGCATTCGTACCGCACCTGCAGCCACATCCCACTCCCGCAAGCAGCGACGGCCGGCCCTCTCTGCGCCACGTAGCAGTGATCATGGACGGGAACCGGCGCTGGGCCGCCGAACACCACATGGCGCCCAGAGACGGATACCAGGCCGGGGCGGCGAAAGTCACAGAGTTCCTGTCCTGGTGCGACCAGACCGGCATCGAAATCATCACGCTCATGGCAGCTTCCGCGGACAACCTCCTTCACCGGGACCCCCGGATACTGGCGGAAGCGATGGACATCATCGTCACCGCCCTCAACGAACTGGCGGATCACGGACGTTACCGACTGTGCCCGATCGGCCGCCTGCCACGCCTCGGACCGGTGACCGAGCATGCGCTGCACCGGGTACGCGCGCGAACCACCGACGCCCCGGGGCCGACCGTCAACATCGCTGTCGCCTACAACGGCCGGGAAGAGATCACCGATGCCGTGCGGGCCCTCCTCGCCCGACATCTCCGCCAAGGAACTCTCTCCTCGCTCACCGAACGTCTCAGCCCCCAGGACATCGCCGAACAGCTCTACACCGCCACCCAGCCGGACCCGGACCTGGTCATCAGAACGTCCGGAGAACAGCGCCTGTCCACGCTGATGCCCTGGCAGACCGTCTACTCCGAACTCTGCTTCATCCCCGCGTACTGGCCCGACTTGGCACACTCCGACTTCGCCCGCGCCCTGACCAGCTACCACCAACGCCACCGCCGCTTCGGAGCATGACACGAGATGGACAGGCAGCCGCTTCGAACTGCCGTCGCCCAAGTCGCACCATCGGATGGACGCAGCTAGCACTGCCAGCGGCTGAATCTGTGCGCGTACAAGATGTTGACATGAGCAACCAACTTCGCCGAGCACTCAAGTGCTCCGCCCTCGTCATCGCATCCATGGGTGTTACCGCCGCAGTCACG
>NZ_LIQY01000670.1 GCF_001418495.1 Streptomyces pathocidini
TCGAGGAGGAACAGGTGTACGTTGTCCTGGCTGGCTTCGAGCCGGTAGCCGCCGGGGAGGGAAGCGACCACCTCCCCCCCCGGCGGCTACCGGCTCGAAGCCACCCAGGACGACGTAGACCTGTTCCGCTTCGAGCGCCTCGCCCGCGAGGGCGCCGCCGCGCTGGAGCAGGGGGACCCCAAGGCCGCGGCGGACACCCTGCGCGCGGCGCTCGCCCTCTGGCGCGGCCCCGCGCTCGCCGATCTCCCCGACGGGGCGGCCGCCGCCGCCCGCGCCGAGGCACACCGCCTCACGGCTGTCCGCCACCGGGTGGCGGCCGACCTTGCCCTCGGCCGCGCCGCGGAAGTCGTACCCGAGCTGCGGGAACTGGTCGCCGCCCATCCGCTCGACGAGCCGTTCCACGCCCAGCTCATCCGCGCCCTGCGCGCCACGGGCCGGTACGCCGACGCGCTTGCCGCGTACGAGGGCGCCCGCCGGATTCTCGCCGACCGCCTGGGCGCGGACCCGGGCCGGGAACTTCTCGCCCTGCACCGGGAGTTGTTGTCAGTAGAAGGCGAGAACCCGGCAACCCCGACCACACCCACCAGCACACCCGAACCCACGACCGCCACCCCGCCGACTCCCCCTGGAAACCTCAGAACCCGCCTCACATCCTTCGTCGGTCGCGAGGCCGATCTCGCGACCCTGCGCCACGAGCTGTCCACCGCCCGGCTCGTGACCCTCACCGGCCCCGGCGGTTCCGGCAAGACCCGGCTAGCGGAGGAGGCCGCCGCCGCGATGACCGCCGCGCGCGGGCACGCCAACGCGCACCCGCGTACCGACGCCCGGCACACCGCCGGCTCCCCGAATACCGCCGACTCCCCGCACACCAACGCTCCGGACCCCAACACCCCCTACCCCGACGGCGCCTGGATCGCCGAGCTCGCCCCGCTCGACGACCCCTCAGCCGTCCCCGGCGCCGTGCTCAGCGCGCTCGGCGGCCGTACGACGACCCTGCGCGCCTCCGGCCTGGAGGGGCGGGTCGGCGAGGTCCCCACCGAGCGCCTCGTCGAACACTGCGCGCACCGACGCCTGTTGCTCGTCCTCGACAACTGCGAGCACGTCATCGGTGCCGCGGCCGGCCTCGCCGAGATGCTCCTCGCCCGCTGCCCGGGCGTCACCGTGCTCGCCACGAGCCGGGAGCCGCTCGGCGTGCCGGG
>NZ_LIQY01000671.1 GCF_001418495.1 Streptomyces pathocidini
CCCACGACGGCACCCACCCCAGCCACCGAGGCGAACACAAACTGGCAGCGGCATTCGCGAACGCACTGCACCAGGCGTGGGACCTGGGCGGCCCGTACGAGGCGAAGCACTTGCCCTGAAGCGCTTGATTCAGGTGGGCTCCAGGGCGTTGGCTGGGACCCATGGAGTACACGCAGCTCGGACGCACCGGACTGAAGGTCAGCCGACTGGTCCTCGGGACCATGAACTTCGGGCCCCACACCACCGAGGCCGACAGCCACACGATCATGGACGCCGCGCTCGCCGCGGGCGTCAACCTCTTCGACACCGCCAACGTCTACGGCTGGGGCGAGAACAAGGGCCGCACCGAGGAGATCCTCGGCTCGTGGTTCGCCCAGGGCGGCGGACGGCGCGACAAGGTCGTGCTCGCCACCAAGGTGTACGGGAACATGTCCGCCGACGAGAAGCCCTGGCCCAACGAGGACAAGCTCTCCGCCCTCAACATCCGCCGCGCCGTCGACGCCAGTCTCAAACGGCTCGGCACCGACTACATCGACCTCTACCAGTTCCACCACATCGACCGCGCCACCCCCTGGGACGAGATCTGGCAGGCGGTCGACGTCCTCGTCCAGCAGGGCAAGATCCTCTACGCCGGGTCCAGCAACTTCGCCGGCTGGCACATCGCCCAGGCCAACGAGACCGCCGCGCGCCGCGGCACGTACGGGCTGGTCAGCGAGCAATGCCTGTACAACCTCGCCGAGCGGCGCGCCGAGATGGAGGTCATCCCGGCCGCGCAGGCGTACGGGCTCGGGGTCATCCCGTGGTCCCCGCTGCAGAGCGGGCTCCTCGGCGGCGCGCTCCGCAAGGAGCGGGAGGGCGGCGCGGTCCGTTCCGCGGCCAACCGGTCGGCCGAGGCGCTCGGCAACCCCCGGCAGCGCGAGCAGATCCAGGCGTACGAGGACCTGGTCGAGAAGTACGGCCACCAGCCGGGCGACGTGGCACTGGCCTGGCTGCTCACCCGGCCCGGCGTGACCGGACCCATCGTCGGGCCGCGGACGGGGGAACAGCTCGAATCGGCGCTCCGCGCGGTCGAGTTGAAGCTGTCGGACGAGTTCCTCGCCTCGCTCGACGAGATCTTCCCCGGCCCCGGGCCGTCTCCGGAGGCGTTCGCCTGGTAGCACGCGGGCCCGCGCTCGCTTAGCGCGCGGGCCGACCTGGCGGCCGCGCTCAGCCGAGCGCGGCCGCCAGGATCACGACGATCAGCATGACGACGAGAGCGCCGCTCACGATCCGGGTTCTGGTCTTGGTGTCCACGCCTTGAGGTTAACGGGACCACAAACCCCACCACCCGCCAGGTACCACGCGGCGCCCAGCCTTGCCCGGTCCCCGCCCGTCAGGTGCCGTGCTCCGACCTCTCGACCCCGGCCCGCTCCAGCCCGACCTGCTCCGATCCGCCCCGCTCCCCCGGCCGTCAGGCGTCGGGTCCCGCCTCGGCCGTCGGATGCGGGGACGAGCCCCGGCCGTTCACGCGCGCGAGAACGGCCGTCAGGTGCCCAGCTTCCATCTGCCCACTGCCTCGTAGCGCGGCTGCTCCTTCTCCACTCCGCCCTTCGGGAGGTAGCTGCGGATCAGCAGCAGCTCGTCGACCGTCCACGGACTGCTCTCGAACCCCGCGAGCGCGTCCGCGTACGGGCGCAGGCTCTGGTGGGGGCGGCGGGCGCGGGCGACGGTCAGGTGCGGGGTGTAGCGGCGGTGTTCCGCCATGGAGACGCCCGCGCGGCGGGCGCCCGCCTCCGCCGAGTCGGCCAGGCGCCGCATCGCTTCCGGCTCGCCGTCCGCGCCCACCCAGACGACGGCGCGGGCGAAGCGGCCGCCGCCGG
>NZ_LIQY01000672.1 GCF_001418495.1 Streptomyces pathocidini
CCCGCACCCTCCCTACCGCCGCGCGACCGCCAACACGGCGACACGCAACCAGGCCGCACACCCCTTCAGCGCCGATCCAACGCACATCCCCCACGCCGCCCCAAGCACCCCGCCCACCGCGTAGCCACCGAGCAGGCAGCCCACGGACACCAGGGAGAACACGACCTGAAGCGGCAGGGTCGTACGAGGGCTCAGCACGCGGAGGGTCAGCAGCGCGCATGTTCCGGCGGCCATGGCGGCGTACTGGCTGCCGGTCGCCGGGAGCAGCTCGGCGGCCGACTCCCAGGTGGCGCCGAGCAGTTGGCGGCCGAGGCGGCCCGGCAGCCCGTACAGGACGGCGGCCCAGGCGGCGGCGAGCATGGCGAGCGCGGCGGCAAGGGCCAGAGTGGCCCGGATCTGGCGGCCGAGGACGGGCGAGCGGTTGAGGAGGGGCGGGCCGAAGCCGGTCGCGGCGTTGAAGAGGACGTTCATCGGCCCGAACAGCGTCGTCGCGCCGCGCAGCGCACCGACCGCCAGCGGGCTGGCGAACAGGCCGAGTCCGACGATGGCCAGCTGGCTGGAGGCGTTCCCCACGGCGAACTCCGCGGCGAAGCGCCGTCCGAGGTGGCCGCGGCGCAGATACCGCCACGGATCGGCGGGGACCCCGCGCAGCCGCGGGCGGAGCAGCGCGACCGCGGTGAGGACGGCGGGCAGGGCGGAGAGGCCCCAGACGGCGACCAGCCGGGCGGGGTCCGAGCCGTACGGCTGGACGGCCAGGGCCGGTACGGCGGCGGCGAGCCGTACGAGGTCGGCGGCGAGGGCGTGGTGCGGCAGCCGCAGGGCGGAGAAGCAGTAGCGCAGGGTGTCCTGGGTGAGAACCACCGGCAGGACGAGGCCGAGTACCGCCAGCCCGCCCGCCGTGCCGCCGGGCACGAACGAGAGCGCGGCGCCCATCGCGGCCCCGACCGCCGCCGAGGCCCCGGCGGTGAACACGACGGCGGACCGGCACGCGCCGCGGACGTCCGGCCCGCCGCTCTCCAGCACGAGCGCCTGCCCGACGTAGGAGACGGAGAGCCCGAGCAGCACGGTGAACACCGCGTAGACCAGCGAGAACACGGAGAACCCGGCAGCCGTGGACAACCGCGCGGCGACAACGAGTACCAGAATGTTCGTCAGCGCGGCCACGCCTTGATCGGCGACGGAGCAGACGATCGCCAGCCGCGTGCCGAGGCCGCGGGGAGCCGCGGAGGCGGTCGCCCCGGGAACCGCGGAGGCGGTCGCCTCGGAAACCTCAGGGGCCGGTGGCGCCGAGGCGTCGGGGCCCGAACCCGCCCCGCCGGTCGCCGCGTTGCCACGCCGCGCGGCTTGCCGCTTCGCGGCGCGCCGGGCCACGGACAGGCGGGCGAAGAGACGGTCGGCGCGACGCAGCGGGCGCGGGAACCGCCCGCCGCCGCGCGTACCGCCGCCGGACGAACTCCCCGCACGAGGACGAGGAACCGGGCCGCACCCCGAAGCCGAGCCCGACTCCGGGAAGCCGTCCGTGCCGCCGCCGGACGAACTCCCCATACGAGGACGAGGAACCGGGCCGCACCCCGA
>NZ_LIQY01000673.1 GCF_001418495.1 Streptomyces pathocidini
GCGCGGGCCGGTGCGCATAATCTGAACCGGAACACCCCATGGGACCCGGAGCGGAGCACCGACTTGTACTTCACCGACCGCGGCATCGAGGAGCTGGCGCAGCGGCGCGGCGACGAAGAGGTCACCTTCGAGTGGCTCGCCGAGCAGCTGCGGACGTTCGTCGACCTCAACCCGGACTTCGAGGTCCCGGTCGAGCGGCTCGCGACCTGGCTCGCGCGGCTGGACGACGAGGACGAGGACGAGTAGTACGCGTCCCGCCCGGGCCCGGCGCCCACCAGGGGTTGACTTCCCCATCCCGCGATATATCGTGTCTCGACAAGAGACGCGATATGTCGTCGTACGCCCAGACGCGGGGAGGCCGCACCAGTGTCAGCCAGTGAAGAGTGGCCGGTCTCCGAGCCGCGCACCCTCGACCTCGAAGGCCCCGTCGACCGGGTCCACGTCCGCCTAGTCAACGGCACGGTCAACGTCGTCGGCACCGACCGCGCCACCGCCCGGCTGGAGATCAGCCACCTCGAGGGCCCGCCGCTGATCGTCACGCACACCGCGGACGGCGAACTCACCGTCGCGTACGAGGACCTGCCCTGGAAGGGCTTCCTCCGGTGGCTGGACCGCAAGGGCTGGCGGCGCAGCGCCGACGTCTCCCTCGCCGTGCCCTCGGGCGCCCGCGTGGAGGTGGGGGTCGTGGGCGCGAGCGCCGTGCTCTCCGGGGTCGGTGGGGACACCGCCGTCCGCGGGGTCGCCGGCGACACCACCGTCGTCGCACTCTCCGGCACCGTCCGGGTGGACACCGTCTCGGGCTCCCTGGACGCGCAGGGCCTGACCGGCGACCTCCGCTTCAACTCCGTCTCCGGCGACCTGACCGTCATCGACGCCTGCGGCGCGGCCGTGAAGGCCGACTCGGTGAGCGGCAACATGATCGTGGACATGGACGGCAAGGGCGCCGACCTCGCCCTCAACACCGTCTCCGGCGAGATCGCGATCCGGATGCCGCACCCGGCCGACGCCAGGGTCGAGTTCAACACCGCGAGCGGCGAGGTCTCCAACGCGTTCGAGGGCCTCGACGTCTCCGGGCAGTGGGGGGCCAAGCACATCACCGGCACCCTCGGCGCGGGCAGCGGCCGGCTGAAGGCGTCCACGGTCTCTGGCTCCATCGCCCTGCTCCGGCGCCCCCCGGCGGAGGACGGCGGCCCGTACGACTCGGGCGACAGCCCGGACGCCGGGGGCGAGGGCCCGTACGGCACGGGCGAAGGCCCCGGCGCCGAGGGCGAAGGCCCCGGCGCCGAGGGCGAAGGCCCCAGCGACTCCACCCCGAAGAACAGCGCAGGAAAGGCCCTCTGATGCCCCCCGTCTTCGCCCACGGCCGCCTGCGCCTCTACCTCCTCAAGCTGCTGGACGAGGCCCCGCGCCACGGCTACGAGGTGATCCGCCTCCTGGAGGAGCGCTTCCAGGGCCTGTACGCGCCCTCCGCCGGCACCGTCTACCCGCGCCTGGCCAAGCTGGAGGCGGAGGGCCTGGTCACGCACGCCACCGAGGGCGGCCGCAAGGTGTACTCGATCACCGACGCCGGACGGGCCGAACTGGCCGACCGTCAGGGCGAGTTGGCCGACCTGGAACAGGAGATCCGGCAGTCCGTCGCCGAACTGGCCGCCGAGATCCGCGAGGACGTACGCGGGGTGGCGGGCGACCTCCGCCGCGAGATGCGCGCGGCGGCGCGCGAGGCCCGTACATCCGGGGGCCGGGGCAAGGGCGCCTCCGGCGCGGACGGCTGGGACGGCTCCTGGGGCGACCGGGAGGCCTGGCGGAAGTCCAAGGAGGAGCTGAAGCGGGCCACGGAGGAGTGGAAGGAGCAGGCCCGGCGCGCGAAGGAGGAGAGCCGGCGTGCCAAGGAGGAGACCCAGCGCGCGCGCAAGCAGGCGCGCGACGCCCAGGTCTTCGCCCGCGAGGAGGTCCAGCGGATCGTCAAGCGGGTGCAGGAGCAGACCCAGGGACACATCCGCGCGGGCGACTGGCAGAGCGCGGTACGGGACGCGCTGTCCGAGGTGACGCGCGAGGTGCGGCGGGCCACGCAGGCGCCGGCCCCGGACGTCAGGGCGGAGCGCGAGGAACCGGCGGACCCGCGCCCGAACTTCACGAAGCCCCCGGCGACCGAGGACACCGGAAGCCCCGAGGACACCGGGCACCCTAAAGTCCCCGAGCCCGACTGGGCCCAGGACCCCGGCACGCCCTCCGCCGACCCGGCCCGCGACCTCGACCGGCTGCTCGACCGCTTCCGCGACGACATCCGCGACGCCTCCCGCGACCACGGCGTCACCCCGGACCAGCTGAAACAAGCCCGCCACCACCTCTCCACAGCAGCAACCCACATCGCCACCGTCCTCCGCCCCCAGCGGGACTGACCAGGCGTCAGTTGCGGCCCGTCGCGCTGTTGCAGCGCGCGTCACGTGGTGGGCGGCATGGTTCGCCGTGCTGTGGGGCAGCGTGTTCGCCAACGC
>NZ_LIQY01000674.1 GCF_001418495.1 Streptomyces pathocidini
TTCCAGGACGTCCAGGGCCGCCGCAGCCTCCAAGGACGTCACCGGCGGCGGGGTGCCGTCGCGGAGGGCGGCGGCCACGGCCTGGTAGTAGGCCGGGTAGTCGCCCGGGACCGTACGGACCGGGGTGCCGCCACCGGTCAGCGGAGACTCGCCCGCGCCCACCCGGCCCCACAGCGACTCCGGCTCCGCGCCCCACTGGGGCCCGGGCCGCAAGCCCTCCTTCAGAGCGGCCTCCTGCGGGTCCAGCCCGTACTTCACGAAGCCCGCCGCGCTGCCCAGCACCCGGAAGCGCGGGCCGAGTTGGGCGGTCGTCGCGCTCATCCACAGGTGGGAGCGGACACCGCCGGCGTGCATGATCGCGATGAACGTGTCGTCGTCGGTCTCCGCGCCCGGGCGGCGCGCGTCCGACTCGGCGTAGACGCGCACCGCGGGACCGAAGAGGAGCAGCGCCTGGTCGACCAGGTGGCTGCCCAGGTCGTAGAGCAGCCCACCGACCTCGGCCGGGTCGCCGGACTCGCGCCAGCCGCCCTTGAGCTGGGGCCGCCAGCGCTCGAACCGCGACTCGAAGCGCTGGACCTCGCCCAGGTCGCCGCCCTCGACCAGCCCCTGGAGGGTCAGGAAGTCCGCGTCCCAGCGGCGGTTCTGGAAGACCGACAGCAGCAGCCCGCGCTCGTCGGCGAGCGCGGCGAGCCCTCTGGCCTCCGCGGCGGTGGCGGCGATCGGCTTGTCCACGACCACCGGCAGCCCGGCCTTCAACGCCTCGGTGGCGATCGGCACATGGGTGCGGTTCGGGGAGGCGATGACGATCAGATCGAGCCCGCCGCCACCATCCCGGCCCGACTCATCCTGGCCCGACACATTCCGGCCCGACCCATCCCGGCCCGATCCCTCACGCTTCGAACCGTCCCGGCCCGAACCCGGAGCCCACAGCTCGTCCGGCGTCTCCACGACCCGTACGCCCGGGTGCTCGGCCCGCGCCTGCCCCTGGCGCTCGGGGTTCGCGGTGACGACCGTGTCGAGGACGAGGTCCTCGGCCGCCGCGATCAGCGGGGCGTGGAAGACGGAGCCCGCGAGCCCGTACCCGACGAGGCCTACGCGGAGGGGGGTGCCGGTGCCTGTGCCGACTGTGCCTGCTGTCATGGCTCCACTTAAACAACGCTGTTGCGAAACTGCAAGCGGAAGGGAGAATGGCCCTGTGAACAGGGTGAGCAGAGCCAACTCCGGGGTCAACCTGCCCGCGCTGCGCAGCCACAACGCGGCGCTGGTGCTCGATCTGCTGCGCCTGGCGGGCCGCGACGGCATCAGCCGTCCCGAACTCGCCGAGCGCACCGGCCTCACCCCGCAGGCCGTCAGCAAGATCACCGCCCGGCTGCGGGAGGACGGCCTGGTCGCCGAGGCGGGCCGCCTCGCCTCGACGGGCGGCAAGCCGCGCACGGTGCTGCGGCTCGTACGCGGTGCGCGCAGCGCGGTCGGGCTGCATCTGGATCGGGACGAGCTGACGGCCGTCCTCACCGACCTCACCGGCGAGCAACTGGCCATGCGGACCGTGCCCTTCGACTTCGGCGCGTCGGCCGGGACCGTGCTCGACGCGGCGGCCGGGGAGGTCCGGAACCTGCTCGCGGAAGCGGGCGGCGACCCGGTCGCGGGCCTGTCCGATGCGGCGCCGCCGCAGGCCGAGCCCACCGCGGTGCCCGAAACCGCCCCCGGCCCCCGCCTCGGCGTCGGCATCGCCCTCCCCGGACCCCCCGACCACC
>NZ_LIQY01000675.1 GCF_001418495.1 Streptomyces pathocidini
GATCGCGCTGCTGCTCTTCCTCATCATCAAGGTCCGGTTGCAGCCGTTCGTCGCGCTGCTCACGGTGTCCATAGCCGTCGGCCTCGGCGCGGGGCTCTCGGTCACCGAACTCTTCGGCACGGTGCAGAAGTCCGACGCCGTCTCGATCGTCGAGTCCGGCATGGGCGGCATCCTCGGGCACGTCGCGATCATCATCGGGCTCGGCACGATGCTCGGCGCGATCCTCGAAGTGTCGGGCGGCGCCGAGGTGTTGTCCTCCCGGCTGCTGTCGCTCTTCGGCGAGCGCCGCGCCCCGCTCGCGATGGGGCTCACCGGCCTGATCTTCGGTATCCCGGTCTTCTTCGACGTCGGCATCTTCGTGCTCGCGCCGATCGTCTACGCCGCCGCCAAGCGGTCCGGCAAGTCGCTCCTGCTGTACGCGATGCCGCTGCTGGCGGGGCTCTCGATGACCCACGCGTTCCTGCCGCCGCACCCGGGACCGGTGGCGGCCGCGGGGCTGTTCGGGGTCGACCTGGGGTGGGTCATCCTGATGGGCGTCCTGGTCGGCATCCCGTCGGTGCTGGCGGCGTGGGGGTACGCGGCGTGGATCGGCAAGCGGATCTTCGTGCCGGTGCCGCAGGACATGGTCGAGGCCACGGAGGAGGCGAAGGCGGCCGTCGCCGCGGACCAGTCGGCGGCGGGGCGCGCGGCGCGGGAGACGCCGGTGTCGCTGGGGACGGTGCTGCTGGTCATCGGTACGCCGCTGGTGCTGATCCTCGCGGCGACCTTCTCGTCCATCGCGCTGGACCCGTCGACCTTCCGGTCGGTCGTGGAGTTCTTCGGTAACCCGTTCGTGGCGCTGACGATTGCGCTACTCATGGCGTACTACCTGCTCGGTATCCGCCGCGGTTGGTCGCGCAAGTCCCTGGAGAGCGTGTCCACTTCCTCGCTCAAGCCGGTGGGGAACATCCTGCTGGTCGTCGGCGCGGGTGGGGTGTTCGGCGCGGTGCTGAAGGGGAGCGGGGTCGCCCAGGCGCTCTC
>NZ_LIQY01000676.1 GCF_001418495.1 Streptomyces pathocidini
TCGGCGCCGACCCGCTCGGCCGGCTGCGCGCCGCGGCGGACGTGGTCTGGCGCCGTCGGGCCGGCCGCCCGTGGGGCGGCCCGGCTCAGCCGGTCGTGCCGTGCCCGGCGGCCAGCCGCTCCACGGCGCTGCGCAGTTGGGTGCTGGAGGTGTGGACGGTGTAGGGGAAGTAGACGACCCCGACGCCGACCGTCTCGAAGTCGCGCTCCAGCCGGTCGCCCTTCGGCGTGCCCCGCCAGTCGTCGCCCTTGAAGATCACGTCGAATCTGACCTGCTTCCAGGTCTCCAGCTTGTCCGGCACGGTCTCGACGAACGCCGCGTCCACGAAGCGGATGGAGCGGACGATCTCCAGGCGCTCGATCAGCGGCACCATCGGCGCCCTGCCCTTCGCCAACTCCGCCACCTCGTCCGAGACGACCCCCGCGACCAGGTAGTCGCACTGGCTGCGGGCGTGTCTGAGGATGTTGAGGTGGCCGACGTGGAACAGGTCGTAGACGCCGGGCGCGTAACCCACGGTGTGCGGCATGCGGAAACAAACCCCCCAATCGCGGTGCGCTCCCCAGCACACCGGATCAACGACGATAGCCGCGAGCGGTGGCACCGGCAGGCGAACTCCACGAAAACCAGAATGGCCAGAGAAAACCGACATGGTGCGGCCCTGGCGGATAGGGTGCATCTGATCGACTCTGGGGGGAGGAGACACATGCCGGAGCATGGGGAATCCGGGCCGGGGGGCACGGGCTTACGGCGGCGCCTGCTGCTGGTGTCCACCAACTACGCGCCCGAACAGGCCGGAATAGGCCCCTACGCCACACAGACAGCCGAGTACCTGGCCGCCGACCCGCGGTGGGGAGAGGTGCATGTGCTGGCCGGAATGCCGCACTATCCGGCCTGGCGCACCGACCCCGCGTACGAGGGGAGGTGGCGGGTCGACGAGGTGGCGGGCGGCGTGACCGTCCACCGCCGCCGCCACACCGTGCCGGCGCGCCAGACTGCCGTACGCCGCGCCCTGTACGAGGGGTCGATCCTCGCCCACGGGCTGGCCGCCCCGCCCCGCGTGGGCAGGCCCGACGCGGTCCTGGCCCAACTGCCCAGCCTGGCGGGCGGGGTGATCGCGGCACGGATCGCCCGGCGCCACCGTGTCCCGTACGTGCCGGTGGTGCAGGACCTGATGGGGGCCGCGGCCGCGCAGAGCGGGATACGCGGCGGGGACCGGGCGGCGCGGGCCGCCGCCGCCGTGGAGGCGCGGGTGCTGCGGCGGGCCACGCTCGTCGGGGTCATCCACCCGAGCTTCGTGGACCGGGTCGCCGCGGCCGGGGTGGCGGCCGAGCGGATCCGGTTGGTCCCCAACTGGTCCCACGTGGCCCGGCCTACGCGGCCGCGGGCGGGTACGCGGGCCCGGCTGGGGTGGCCGCGGGGCCGGACCGTCGTCCTGCACTCCGGGAACATGGGCCTCAAGCAGGGCCTGGAGGTCCTGGTCGAGGCGGCGCGACGAGCGCCGGACGTGCACGTGGTGCTGATGGGCGACGGCAACCAGCGCGAGCGGCTGCGCGCGCTGGGGGCGGGCCTGCCGAACCTCGAACTCCTGCCGCCCGCGGAGGAGTCGGACTTCCCCGAGATCCTCGCGGCGGCCGACGTCCTGGCCGTGACCCAGCGGGCTGCCGTCCTCGACATGAGCATCCCCTCCAAGCTCACCTCGTACTTCGCCGCCGGACGGCCGGTCGTCGCCTCGGTGGCGGAGCTCGGCGGCACGGCGGAGGAGGTACGGCGCTCCGGCGCGGGCGTCCTGGTCCCGCCGGAGGACCCGGCGGCCCTCCTGGCCGCCATCCGCTGCCTGGCCGAAAACCCGGCGGCGGCGGACGCGTTGGGCGCGAGAGGACCCGAGTACGTGGACGCCCACCTCAGCCGCGAATCGGGCCTGGCCCGCGTGGCGGCGCTGCTGGAAGAGGCGATCGGCCTGCCGGTGGTTGCGGGGCGGGGGGTCCCGTGGCGTGCGTTCCCGTGGCCGTTCCCGTGGGGGCGCGGTCGGTTCGCGACCGCCGGGCTTCGCCGTGGTGACCGCGCGCCGTCGCGGCGGGAGGAGCCCGGGGGCTCCGTCCCCGGACCCCGGTCGGCGGGGGGCGAGACGGGTCCGGTCGGGGCCGGAGCGGGTTTGGGTGCGGCCGGGGCCGGGGCGCGTTCTGTCCCTTATAC
>NZ_LIQY01000677.1 GCF_001418495.1 Streptomyces pathocidini
CCCCCGCCCCCCGCTACTCCGCCGACAGGATCACGCTGCGGGTGAGGTTGCGGGGGTGGTCGGGGTTCTGGCCCCGGGCCTCGGCCGCCGCGACCGCCAGGCGCTGGGCGCGGATCAGGTCCGCCATGGGGTCCAGGCCCTCGGCCCGCGAGTCGGCGAGGAGTTCGCCGCCCACGCGGGCGACGTCGCCCGCCAGCCCCTCCGGCAGCGCGCCGAACATCCACGCCACGCGGCCCGGTCCTGTGATGGAGATCGGACCGTGGCGGTACTCCATCGCCGGGTAGGACTCCGTCCAGGCCCCCGCCGCCTCGCGCATCTTCAGCCCCGCCTCCTGGGCGAGCCCGTACGTCCAGCCGCGCCCGAGGAACGTCCACTGCTCGGCGGACAGCACCGCTTCCGGCAGCGGCGACTCCACCGCCACCGCCGCGTCGGCCGCCGCTTCCACGACCGTCTTCACGCCCTCCGGCAGCGGGCCGTGCGCCTCAAGTCCCGCCCGCAGATAGGCGAGCGCGGTCGTCGCGAAGCGGGTCTGGACGACCGACTCCTCGTCGGCCCAGTCCAGTACGGCCACGGCGTCCGCCGCGTCCATGACCGGCGTCTTGGGGTCACCGGTCAGGGCCGTGGTCGCCGTACGCCCCCGCACCGCGGCCAGCAGGTCCAGCACCTCCGTCGTCGTACCTGAGCGCGTGATCGCGACGACCCTGTCGTAGGAGCGCGAGAGCGGGAACTCCGAGGAGGCGAACGCGTCGGTCTCGCCCTGGCCCGCCGCCTCCCGCAGCGCCGCGTAGGCCTGGGCCATGAACCACGAGGTGCCGCACCCCGTGACGGCCACCCGCTCTCCCGGTCGCGGCAACCCGCGCAGCCCCTCCTCGGTGGCGGCGGCCTCGGCCGCGCGCCGCCAGCAGTCCGGTTGGGTCGCGATCTCGGCCGCGGTACGCGACGCGGACCGGTGCTGGGAGGTGGACTCGGGCTGGGCCTGCTCGGCTGCCGCCATGGTCGGCTGCTCCTTGGAATGCGAGGACAACGGGTCGGACAAGTAACGGTGTCGTGGATAGCAGCCCCGACCAGGGCAGGGGAAGGGCGATGCGGAAGCGAGACCAAGACTGGTGTAGACCTTGTGGGATGCGCGCGGCAGACTCACGCGCAGTGCCGGGGCAGGGGAACGCCGGCTGGCAAGGGACATACAGAACAAAGGGTAGGTATCCGCAGTGCACCGGCGGTTCTTGGGCCTCATAGCAACGAGCGTTGCGACGACCATGGCCCTGACTCTCACCAGTTGCGGGGGCGGTGACTCCGCGGGGGGCGGGGACAACGCCACGATCAGGCTCGTGGCGGCCGACTACGGCGACAGCGCGGACAACAGTTCCGAGAAGTACTGGGACGAACTGGTCGACGCGTTCGAGGCGAAGAACCCCGGGATCCGGGTGAACGTCGAGGTCCACAGCTGGAACGACGTCGACCAGCGGGTCGCCGACATGGTCAGGAGCGGCGACGCCCCCGACATGGCCCAGATCGGCGCGTACGCCGACTACGCCGCGCAGGGCAGGCTCTACAGCGCCGACGAACTGCTCTCCATCCCCACCCAGGCCGACTTCCTGCCCGGCCTGGCGCAGGCGGGGGAGGTCCACCGCGTCCAGTACGGGCTGCCGTTCGCCTCCAGCACCCGCGTCCTCTTCTACAACAAGACGCTGTTCGCCAAGGCCGGCATCACCGCACCGCCCAAGACCTGGGCCGAACTCCAGCAGGACGCGCAGGCCTTGAAGGCGGCCGGCGCCCAGACCCCGTACGGACTTCCGCTGGGTCCGGAGGAGCCGCAGGCCGAGACGCTGAACTGGATGCTCAGCGGGGGCGGCGGCTACACCGACAACGTTGGCAGCTACACCTTCGACTCGGACGCGAACGTCAAGACCTTCGAGTGGCTGCGCGACGAGCTGGTGGCCAAGGGGCTCACCAACCCCAAGCCCGGCTCGACCAACCGCAAGGAGGTCTACGCGGCCTTCGCCGACGGCCAGGTCGGCATGGTCAACGGCCACCCGACGCTGATGCGGATGGCGGACGCGAAGAACGTGCAGTACGGGATGGCGCCGCTGCCCGGCAGGGACGGCACCTCCGCGGCCACGACCGGTGTCGCCGACTGGATGATGGCGTTCAAGCAGCACGGCCACCGGGAACAGGTCGGCAAGTTCCTCGACTTCGTCTACCAGCGGGACAACGTCCTGAAGTTCGCCGACCAGTACGACCTGCTGCCGGTCACCACGACCGCGTCCGAGGCAATGCGCGCGGACAAGGACAACAAGCACCTGTGGGAGTTCCTCGACGAGCTCCACACCGCCGAGTTCTACCCGGTCTCCAAACTGTCCTGGGCCCCGGTCGTCTCCAAGCTGAAGAAGTCCATCGGCGCGACGGTCGAGAAGAACGGCGACCCGGCAAGCGTCCTGGGCGAACTGGAACGAGACGCCGAGGCGACGGAGAACTCGGCGCGGACGCAGGACTAGATTGAGCGCCATGCACGAGGGGGAGGACGGGGCGGTCGACGCGAGTGAGCCGGTCGAGGCCAGGGCAGTCGACGAGACCGAGGCAGTCGGCAAGGCCGGGCCTGGCAGCGAGGCCAGGCCGGGCGGCGAGAACGGCGAGCTCGAGGAGCGGGGCCCGTCCGAACATGGGCTGTCCGGGCGCGATCGGGCCGTGCTCGGCGTCGAGCGGCGCGGGTGGCCGGGGCCCGGGGCCAAGGAGCGGGCGATACGCGAGCGGCTCGGCATGTCCCCGACCCGCTACTACCAGCTCCTCAACGCCCTCCTCGACGACCCGCGCGCGCTGGCGCACGACCCGGTGACGGTCAACCGGCTCCGCCGCGTACGGGACTCCCGCCGCCGCAACCGCTGAGCCGCGCGGGCTCCGCCGGCCGGGGGGGGGTGGGA
>NZ_LIQY01000678.1 GCF_001418495.1 Streptomyces pathocidini
GGGCCGCCTCGACCAGCGAGTGCGGCACGGCCTGGAGTCCGGCGAGGTAGAGGACGACGTTCACGCCGAACGCCGCCCAGACGACCACGGCGACCAGGGTGGCCAGCGCCCAGTCCGGGTCGGACAGGAAGGGCAGGACCTCGCCGCCGCGGGCGGTGATCAGGCTGTTGACGGCGCCCGTGGTGCCGAGGATCGCGCTCCACAGGAAGCCGACGACGAGCGCGCTGAGCACGTGCGGATAGAACATCACCATCCGGAAGAACGCGTTCCCCCGCGCCTTCCCGTTGAGCAGGAGGGCGAAGCCCAGGCCGAGGGCGTTCAGCCCCACCGTGCCGGCCACCGCCACGGCCAGGGTGACCGTGGCGGCGTTGCGCAGGCCCGCGTCACCGAACAGGTCGGCGTAGTTGTCCGCGCCGACGAAGCCGGGCTCCGAGCTGTAGCCGTCCCAGTCGGTGAGGCTCAGATAGCCGGCCAGGCCTACGGGGACGGCGAGCATGACCGTGTAGAGGAGGGTCGCCGGGACGACCATGGCAGCCGTGACGAGCCCCTGGCGGCCGGCTCTCCTCCCCGGCCCTGGGTGGTTCGATGTCATGGCAGGCTCCCGCGCTCAGGAGTGGTCGCGGACCCAGCGGTCCACGGCGTCGGCGACCTGCTCGGGCGAGCGGCCCACGTACAGCCCCTGCACCTCGGTGTTCCAGGCGGCGTTGAACCCGCGCGGCAGGGTGGTGTCCCCGTAGCCCTCGCCCTGGGCGACGCGCTGGGGGGCGCTGTCGAGGACCGCCTGGACGTCCTTCTCCAGCGGGGTGAACTTCCGCTCGACGCCCTTGCGGAAGTTGCCGTCCTGCTGGAGCTGGCTCTTGACCGCTGCGGGGTCGGTGACCAGGTACTCCACCAACTCGGTGGCCAGGTCGCGGTGTTCGGTGGCCTTGAGGACCATGTACGGGGCGGCCATCGTGGCGCCCTGCGGGCCGGGGTGGTCCTGGCCCTTGTCCACGGGCGCGGCGAAGGCGCCGACCTCGAAGTCCTTCTCGGCCTTGGCCTCGGAGGCGGTGAACCAGCTGCCCATCACGTACATGCCGGCCTTGCCGGAGAGGAACTTCGCCTCGGCGTCCGCGTACTTGAGCCCGAGCGCGTTCTTGTCGACGTAGCCGCTCTTCAGCCAGGACTGGTAGCGCTCCAGGTACGGGAGCATGGTGGCGCCGACGGTCGACTTGCCGCTCTCGACGTCCTCGTACCAGGTGGGGTGGGACTGGGCGAGTGAGGGGTTCGCGAGCTGGAGGAGCTGGAGGCCGGTGGCGAACTCGCCGGAGGTCAGCAGCGGGAGGTAGCCGGCCTTCTTCAGCTTGCCCATGGCGGCGGTCAGTTCGTCCAGCGTGGTGGGCGGCTGGTCGATCCCGGCCTCGGCGAAGGCGTCCTTGTTGTAGAAGACCAGCGACTGGGCCTGCTCGCCGACGCCCACGGTATAGACCTTGCCGTCGAGCGAGGCCTCCCGCACCAGCGGGGTGTCCTTGACCCAGGGCTGGTCGGTCAGCTCCAGCATCTGCGGGGCCAGGGCCTCGTCCACCATGAGCGTCTCGACGACGTCGGGGGCGTTCCCGGCGGCCAGTTGCTGCTGGAGCGTGTCGGCCACGCCCTTGCCGGAGGGCGCCTCGATCTTGACGTCCACACCGTCGTGCGCCGCTTCGAAGGGCTTGACCAGCCCTTCCCAGTAGTCCTGGGTGAGGTTGGGGGTGATGTTGACGAGCATGCGGACGGTGCCGCCCTTCTCGGACCCCGCCGAGCCGCCGCCGTCGGAGAACCCGCCTCCGCCGCAAGCAGTGAGCGCCAGCGCCGCCAGCACCAGCGGCACCGCGCGCACCCCCCTCGTCCCGCCTGCCCCGCGTACGGCACGCACGGCCGCCCGCCTCCGAACCCGTCCGCTTCGCGGTTGACGCATGGCTCCTCCTCGGAGACTGACCGCCTCGGAGACTCGCCACCGAGACCTCAACGTTTTATTGGGTCAATAATCGAGCAACGATTAGTTAATATGTGGCTGCGGATGTGGCGTCAAGAGGCCTTGCAACGTTAAAAGTTGGCGACGGCCGTATTGCATCCCACGCCATCGAGTCATAACTTCCTGAATCTACGGAGGTGGCCCGAGCCCGTGACGGTTCATGACGTACCGAGGTTTCCGCAGCTGACCGAGGCGGATCGCGCGACACTGCTGGACTGGTCGGCGCGGCCGTCCGGCGCGCTGCGCACGCGCAGCCGGATCGTGCTGGCCTGCGCCGAGGGACTGCCCAACGCGACGGTCGCGAAGCGGCTGGACATCAGCCCCGCGACGGTCGCCAAGTGGCGGGAGAGGTTTCTGCGCCGCGGGGTGGACGGGCTGTCCGACGCGCCCCGCTCCGGGCGCCCGCGCAGCGGCAACCGGGAGGACGCGGAGCGGTACGTCGCGGCGGCGGTGGAGAAAGCCCAGGGCGGAGGCCCCGTGCCATCGACCCGCTCGCTGTCCGAGGCGCTCGGGCTGTCCCAGTC
>NZ_LIQY01000679.1 GCF_001418495.1 Streptomyces pathocidini
GAAGAGGGGGCCGAAGTGGGGGAAGTGATGGGATCCGGTGTGGACAGAGGGTCCATCGCGAGACTCCTGAGGGTGTTCCCCGGGCCCGGCCGCGGGGAGAGTGACGACTGAGGGGTTCCGTCGTGCGCGCGGTGCGTGCCTCGTCTGGAGGGTGCGTGAACGGGCGTACGCGGAAGGGGAGTTGCGTGATGTGGTGATGCACGGCGGGCAGACCGAAGCTGCCCGGCGGGAAGGCGGCCAGGCCCTGTCCCGGGGCCATGCCGTACTGCGTGCTCTTCTGCGCGGTGTGCGGTGCGGTGCGAAGACCGACCGCACGGCGGCTGCGTCACCAGGCCGCCCGAGCGGGTGTGCCCGTACCAAGAGGCTAACTCGCGAGTAACCGAGTCCGCCAGGGGAAGTTGGCGGGGAAAGCTGTGGCGCGGGCCACGGCGGGGGAGAGGCCGGGGAATGGAAGACGAATTTCGCGCTTTGGCGCGCCGCTCGCGGGCGGAACTGACGGGACCGGAGCAGCAGAAGACCCACGAGCGACTGCTCGCCCTGGCGTCCTCGGCTTTACGAGACGGCGGCGACGGTCGCGGTGACGGCAGTCGCGGTGACGGCGGAGGGCCGGGTGTGGCCGGGGTGTCGGGTGGCGGTGGCGGGAACCATGAGTTGGCTCAGGTTCTGACCGAGCCCGGGCAGCCGCTGTGGGCGCGGGAGATCGCGGCTTACGGGCTCGGCTGCGCCGGCGACCGGCGGGCCTTCGAGACGCTGGTGCTGCTGCTCAACCACCGCGACCCGCCGCGCTGCGCGACCGCGGCCGTCGCGCTGGCCCGGCTCGGCGACCCCCGCACCGCCCGGGCCGCCGCGGCCCTCGCGACCAACCCGCTGCGCACCGCGTACGCCCTCCACCCCGTCCGGCTGCTGACCGCCCTGCGCGCGCCCGAGTCCGTACCGGCGCTCACCGCGACCCTGCGGCGCCTGCTGGCGCCGAGGGACGCGGCCACCGCCTCGGTGGACTCCCACGCGCGCGTGGCCCTCGCGTGCGTGGAGGGCCTGGGCGCGCTGGGTGACGCCGGCGCGATCCCGACCCTGGCATCGGCCCGCGACCATCCCCGCCTCACCGCCGCGGCCGCGGCGGCCCTTGCGCGGCTGGGAAGTTGAGGGGGCGTCAAGGTGCTGCCGACCGCCTGGGCTCGGTTACAGGCGGCCGGCCGGCGGTTCGGCTACAGGCCGATCAGCCATGCGAAGGGTGGTAGTTCGGCCGCGCGGCAGTAGACGTCCACCGCCCATGGGGCGAGCGCTGCCAGCGGGTGCAGTCGGGAGCCTTCCAGACTGGCGAGCAGTCGTGCGCTGTGCTGGAGGCACCCGGTGATCTCTGTTCCGTCCGCCGTTAACGTCGTCACCGCCGTCCACGGCCCGTCACACGGTTTGGGGTCCTTCTCGTCGGCCGCGGAGCATCGTTGGGCCGCCCCCGTACGCAGATCCATTCCTGCCTCCCCCTGGCTGGATGTCGCCCCTGAAGAATGCCCGAATCAATCCTATTTACAGGCTGGTTGACGGATCGATAGGCAGGTCTTTTGCCGCACATTGCCCTCGTGCGCCCCTTTCGGGCCCGCGTACGCCTCGCGCACGGGGTGCTATTGGCGATGGGTGCCTTGCGGCAGCGGCAGCGGCAGCGGCAGCGCGTAGCGGAGTTCCGGGACCGGGACGCCGTCCACCTCGTAGGGTTCCTCCGCGCCGTCGGGGGTGAAGCCGGCGGATTCGTAGAAGCGGCGGGCTCGGGTGTTGCCCTGAAGAACCCACAGGCGCAGGTGCGCGTGGCCGCGGGCCGTGGCGCGGCGGACGGACTCCGTGAGCAGGGCCCGGCCGACGCCGGTGGCCACCTGGTCGGGCCGCACGTAGAGCGCGTACAGCTCGCCGTCCCCCGGCTCGGCGTCCTCGTCGCGGCACGGGCCCGTACAGGACCAGCCCACGACGCTGCCGCCGCGCTCGGCCACGAGGTTGTCCGCCGCCAGGCGTCCGCGCGCGAAGTGCTCGCGGCGCCGCTCGGCGTCCTCCTCGACGGTCATCGCATCGAGGTACGCCTGCGGCATCAGCCCGGCGTACGCGAACTGCCATCCGCGCACCCTGATGGCCGCGACCGCCTCGATGTCCGCCTCCGTCATCTCCCGCACGCGCAGCATGGCCGACAGGTTAGGCGCCGGACAGGGCTAGAGCAGGGTCAACTGCGTGGATTGCGGTTCCGTGGCGGCGGGCTCCGCCGGGGCCGGCAGCCGCCGTGGGCCGCCCGGCCGGGAGGGTCCTATGCCGAACTCCGTCGCGTACTCGTGCACTTGGCGGGTGATCCGCCGCTGGTACCACTTGGGGGCGTACGCGCTGTCCGCGTACATCGTCTCGTACCGCCGGACCAGCTGCGGGTGGTGCCGCGCCAGCCATGCCATGAACCACTCCCGCGCCCCGGGCCGCAGATGGAGGACGAGCGGGGTCACGGAGGTCGCGCCCGCCGCCGCGATCGCCCGCACGGTCGCGCGCAGTTGGCCGGGGGAGTCGCCGAGGAACGGGATGACCGGGGCCATCAGGACCCCGCACGGGATGTCGTTGGCCGTCAGCGTCCGGCACACCTCCAGGCGCCGCTCCGGCGACGGCGTCCCCGGCTCGACCGTGCGCCACAGCTCGCGGTCGAGGAAGCCGACCGAGACGGAGGTGCCGACGTTCGTCACCGCGGCCGCCTGCCGCAGCAGTTCGAGGTCGCGGAGGATCAGCGTGCCCTTCGTCAGGATCGAGAAGGGGTTCGCGTAGTCGCGGAGCGCGGCGAGGATGCCCGGCATCAGTCCGTAGCGCCCCTCCGCCCGTTGGTAGCAGTCGACGTTCGTGCCCATCGCGATGTGCTCGCCCTGCCATCTGCGGGAGGCCAGCTCCCGGCGCAGCAGATCGGGGGCGTTGACCTTGACGACGATCTGCGAGTCGAACCCGGCGCCGGTGTCCAGGTCCAGATAGCCGTGGGTCTTGCGGGCGAAGCAGTAGACGCACGCGTGCGTGCAGCCGCGGTACGGGTTCACCGTCCACTCGAAGGGCATACGCGAGGCGCCCGGCACCCGGTTCACGATCGTGCGCGCCCGGATCTCGTGGAAGGTGATCCCGCGGAACTCGGGGGTGTCGAATGTGCGGGTCACCGCGTCCGTACCGAAGAGCGCGGGCGCCGCGGTCGCGGCGCC
>NZ_LIQY01000068.1 GCF_001418495.1 Streptomyces pathocidini
CCCGCCCCCAGCTCTTCGAGCATGGCCCGGTACGCCGTCGGCGCGGTGAACAGCACCGACACCCGGTGCCGCCCCACCGCCGACAGCAGCTCCCGCGGCCCCGGCCGCTCCAGCAACAGCGCGGCCGCCCCGGCCCGCAGCGGGAAGACGACCAGCCCGCCGAGCCCGAAGGTGAAGCCCAGCGGCGGGCTGCCCGCGAACAGGTCGTCGGGGCGGGGGCGCAGTACGTGCGCCGAGAAGGTGTCGGCGATGGCCAGCACATCGCGGTGGAAGTGCATGCACCCCTTGGGGCGGCCGGTGGTTCCGGAGGTGAAGGCGATCAGCGCCACATCGTCGGAGGATGTCTCGATCGCGTCGTAGGAATCGGGTTTACCGGCGCACCGGAACATGAGGTCTGCCGGCCCGCCTCCGCCATAGGCGGTGATCCGCAGCCCGGGAACCTCCGCCCGCACCAGATCGTCCACCGACCGGATGTCGCACAGCGCGTGTCGCACCCGGGCCGCCGCGCAGATGTGCGCGAGCTCCAGGGGCCGCTGCGCCGCGAGCACGGTCACGGCCACCGCGCCCGCCTTCATCACCGCGAGCCAGCAGGCCGCCAGCCAGGGCGAGTTGGGGCCGCGCAGCAGGACCCGGTTGCCGGGCACCACCCCGAGGTCCGAGGCGAGGACGTGCGCGATCCGGTCGACCCGCCCGCGCAGTTCGCCGTACGACCAGACGGCTCCGGTGCCGTCCACGAACCCCGGCCGGTCGGGCCCGAACCGCTCCACGGCGCGGTCCAGCAGCTCGGCGCCGCAGTTGAGCCGGTCCGGGTAGCGCAGCTCCGGCAGGTCGAAACGCAGGAGCGGCCACTGGTCCCGCGGTGGGAGGTGGTCGCGCGCGAAGGTGTCCACATGCGCTGAGGCCCTGAGCTCCATGGGCTGCGCCCCCTTGAACGCGGGTCCGATGGGGCCGTGCGGTTGCGTTCGAGCGTAACGTGATGGTGACGGCAGTCAACGGTTCGCGATAATCGCCCCGTAGGAACCCCGCATTTGATCCGCGCTCGACCCCCACTCGACCCGCGCTCGACCCGCCCCCAAGGGAGGCCGCCCATGGCCGCATTCGCTCTGGAACCGGACCAGTTGGAGTGGTGCGCGGGGGTACGCGATCTGGCCGCGCGGCAGCTCCGCCCTCTCGCCGAGAAGGGCGAACCGGGCCGGGTGAACCGGCCCTTGCTGGCCGCCCTCGGTGAACTCGGCCTACTGGCAAGGGTGTTCACGAAGTCGCAGCGGGTCTCGGCCCTCGACCTCTGCCTCCTGCGCGAGTCCCTGGCCCGGGAGTGCACGGCCGCCGAGACCGCGCTCGCCCTCCAGGGCCTGGGCGCGCACCCCGTCGTCCAGGCGGGCAGCCGGGAGCAGCGCGAGCGCTGGCTCCCGGAGGTCGCGGCGGGCCGGGCCGTCGCCGCCTTCGCGCTGTCCGAGCCCGGCGCGGGCTCCGACGCCGCGGCGCTCGCCCTGGCCGCCGAGCCCGACGGGCCCGGCCGCTGGCGGCTCACGGGCGAGAAGCGCTGGATCTCCAACGCGCCCGAGGCCGACTTCTACACGGTGTTCGCGCGCACCGGCGAGGCCGCGGGCGCCCGCGGGATCACCGCCTTCCTCCTGCCCGCCGACCGCCCCGGCCTCTCGGGCGAGCACCTGGACATGCTCAGCCCGCACCCCATCGGCACCCTGCGCCTGCACGGTGTCCCCGTCGGCGCGGCGGACCTGCTCGGCGAGCCCGGCCGCGGCTTCGCCGTCGCGATGCGCACCCTCGACCTGTTCCGGCCGAGCGTGGGCGCGTTCGCCGTCGGCATGGCGTACGCGGCAATCGACGCAGCCCTCGCCCACGCCGCGCGGCGCACCGCGTTCGGCGGCCCGCTGCGCGAACTCCAGTCTGTGTCCCACCAGTTGGCAGAGATGGCGACCCGCACCGAAGCGGCCGCACTCCTCGTCCGCGCGGCCGCGGCGGCCTACGACGCGGGCGCTCCGGACGTCGCCAAGCGCTCGGCCATGGCCAAGCTGTTCGCCACCGAGACGGCGCAGTACGTGGTCGACGCCGCCGTCCAGATCCACGGCGCCCGCGCCCTCCAGGCCGGGCACCTGCTCGAACACCTCTACCGGGAGGTGCGGGCGCCGCGGATCTACGAGGGTGCGACCGAGGTCCAGCGCACGGTCATCGCCAAGGAGCTGTACCGATGACCGAGGAGCTGTACCGATGACCGACCCCACCTGGTCCCTGGCGCGCATCAACCCGCCCGAGCTGTCCCCACCGACCGGTTTCAGCCACGCCGTGGTGGTCACCGGCGGGCGGCTGGTGTTCCTGGCCGGGCAGACCGCCCTGGACGGGGAGGGGGAACTCCTGGGGGAGACCCTCCCCGACCAGTTCGCCGTGGCCCTGGCCAACCTGCTCGCCGCGCTGCGCGGCGCGGGCGGGGCGCCCGAGCACCTCGCCCGCGTCACGGTCCACACCACCGACGTCGCGGCCTACCGTGCGCACGCCCCCGAACTCGGCCTGATCTGGCGGCGGTTGGCGGGCCGCGACTACCCGGCCATGGCGGTGATCGGGGCCGTCCGGCTCTGGGACGAACAGGCGCTGGTGGAGCTGGACGGCATGGCGGTCATCCCGTAGCGCCTGAGCGTGAACAAGGCTGTCGGGGTCAGCCCGTAGTCCCGGTGAGGCCGGTCGAGCCGATCGTGTAACCGGCCTTGTCCTTGCAGGGGCCGAGGAGGAGGGCGCTGGTGAAGGAGCCGCGGAGGCTGCTGCCGTTGCCCTGCGGGTTGGAGAAGTACGCCGAGGCCTTCGGCACCGCGTTGCAGTCGGCGACCTGCTGCCAGGCCTCCATGAACATCGTTCCGTTCGGCTTGAGCTTGCCCGCGGAGGAGGAGACGGTCCAACTGCCGATGTGCGTGTTCGCGCCCGTCACGCTGTCCCAGACGATGCCCTCCCACTTGCTGCCGCCGATGTTCTGCACCTTCAGCCGGTACTGCCGCCCCGTCTGGTGCGGGTAGACGATGGCGCAGCTGACCCCGTCACCGCCGTCGGCGCCCGCGCGGCAGTTGGGGTCGGTGGTCGAGGCGCCGGCGCCGAAGATGCTGAACAGCGCGAGGTCGTTCCCGTCCGGGCGGGGCTGCATCCCCATGTATCCCACCTGGCCGTTCTTGAAGTAGAAGGCCTGGGCGAAGAACATGTTGATCGTGGGTTCCTGATTGATGGTCAGGTGGTAGCTGATGTTGTCCAGGCCGTCGGCGGGTGCGCCGGGGATCGTGTGGTAGGCGTTGATCAGATGCTTCGGCGTCACGGCGGCGGCTGCCGTCCCCGTCGAGTACGTCAGCACGGACAGCGCCCCCGCGAGCACCCCCGCGGCGAGCCCCGCTCGCCTCAACAGACCTCTGCCGATTCCTCGTTGTGCGGTCATGAGTCCTCCCGTTCCCTTTTGTTCGGTCCGGTCAGTGCGGCAGCAGAGTGGCAGCGGGCCGGGAGGGCGGCAAGGTCTGGACCCATTCCCCCACGGTTGCTTCACGGAGTCCCGCCCCCGCAACGCCACAAGTTCCGCGCGCCGTCACTTCGGTGCGGGAGCGGTCACCGGGCCGGGTGGTGGGGAGGGCCGGCCTCGCGGGGCGAGTCCGCGGCCGCCGGTGCCGGCGAGCGGGAGCTACACACCGATCCCGGCGAGGGGGGGGAGCTACACACCGGTGCCGGCGAGTGGGATCCACACCCGCATGGGGCCCTCTTCGCGGTGAGCCCACAAGTGGTAGGGGACCGCGATGAGTTCGACCGATCCGGCGGGGGCACCGGCGCCCGGCCCACCAGTTTCCGCCGCACCCGCGTCCGAGGCGGTCGCCACCTCCCCGTACGGCCACCAGCCACCATCCGGTGCGGCCGCCACCCGCCCGGTGGCGGTCACCGCGACCACCCCACTCGGAAGGCCCGGCCCTTCGCCTTCGCCCAGCGGTCCGGCCGGGTCGAGCCGGAGCTCGTCGAGGCGGATGCCGTCCGGCTGGTCGACCCGCTCCACGCAGTACACCAGCGGCCCGCGCTCGATGGCCGCACAGCCTCGCACCGCGTCCGCCTGCACGGGGCCGGCCGTCAGCCGGGGCGCCAGGTCGAGGTCGAGGACGACGGTGTCACCGGGCCGCCAGGTGCGCCGCAGCCGCAGCCAGCCGTCGGCCACGGCCTCGCGGTCCACCTCCTCCCCGGCGGCGCTTGCCGTCCAACGGCCCGCCGCCCACTGCGGGATGCGCAGGGCGAGGGCCCGGTCCGCGCCCGGGGCTTCGGTCACGGTGACGCGGATCCGGCCGTTCCAGGGGTAGTCGGTGGCGACCTCGACGCCGAAGCCGTCGGCCGCGTACGACCCCGTCGCGTACTGGTGCAGGACGAGCCCGTCGGCCTCGGCGGCGGCGAAGTAGTGGGGGAGGGAGGCGAGCAGGCGCATGACGTTCGGCGGGCAGCAGGCGCAGCGGAACCAGCGGGTCCGGAAGGCCGTGTGGTCGCCTTCGTCCCGCAGGTGGCCTTCGCGCACCTGGAGCGGGTTGATGTAGAGGTACCGCTCGCCGTCGAGCGAGACGCCCGACAGGAACCCGTTGAACAGCACGCGCTCCAGATGGTCGGCATAACGCGCCCGGCCCGTCGCCAGCAGCAGGCGCCAACTCAGCATGGCGGAGGCGATGGCGGCACAGGTCTCGGTGTACGCCCGCTCGGAGGGCAGCTCGTACGGGTCGCCGAAGGTCTCGCCGCTGTGGTGTGAACCGATACCGCCGGTGAGGTAGGTCTTGGTCGCGGCCATCTCCTCCCACAACCGCTCCGCCGCCTCCAACAGCGAGGCGTCACCGGTCTCCACGGACACATCCACCACACCCGCCAGCAGGTACAGCTGCCGCACGGCGTGCCCGGCAACGGCCTCCGCCTCGCGTACGGGCGCATGGTCCTGCCAGTAGCTGCGCCCCCACCGCCCACCCGGCAGCAGCCCGTGACCCCGGCGGTCGATGAAGTACCGGGCCCGCTCCAGGTATCGCCGCTCCCCGGTGCAGCGATACAACTCCACCAGCGCCGTCTCGATCTCTGGGTGACCGCAGACCCCGTCGATCCGCCCCTCCTCCTGCCCGAAAGCGGCATCGATCCGGTCCGCGAACCGCCGTGCCACGTCGAGGAGTTCGGTACGGCCCGTGGTCCGGTGGTGGGCGACCGCGGCCTGGACGAGATGGCCCGCGCAGTACAGCTCGTGGCCCGACGCGAGCTCCTTGAAGCGCGACCCGGGCCGTACCACCTGGTAGTACGAGTCCAGGTAGCCGTCCGGCTCCTGCGCCTCGGCCAGCAGCTCCGCCACCTCCGCGACCTGCGCCGCGAACCGCTCGGCCCGCTCCGGCTCGGTGGCCGGATCACCCAGCTGCCAAGCCACCGCCTCCAGCCACTTGTAGACGTCCGAATCCATGAACGGACAGCCGGCGTTGGCGTACTCGCCCTCCGCCGTACCCGCCGCCAGCCGCAGGTCGTGCAGGTTCCCGGCCTCCGCCAGCCGCTCGTAGCCGTCGGGGATGCTCACGCCCGCGTTCACGGCACGGCGCGCCTCCCACAGACCGCCGGTGATCCGGGCCTCCGGTACGGGACGGAGCGCGGTCCGGGACTCCTTGGTGAGGGCGAGGGGCCCGCCGGAGAGGGCCGGCCGGGCGGGGGCGGGGTGCATGGCCATGCGGGTGCTCCTTGGGATGCGGCTCGGCGGGGGAGGGGCGTAGAGAGGCGAGGAAAGGGCTTTCCTTGATTCCTTCGAGGAAGGTAGGACCGGGGCTCAGGAGGGGGCAAGAGCCCGGTACGAGGCCGTCCGCCCGTGCGCCGCCTCCCCGTGCCGCTGGGCGCCGAGGACGCGCTCGGCGCGGGGGAGACATCGGTCTTCCTGCGCGACACCCGCGGTGATGCCATCCACGAGCGCCACTACCTCCAGGCGCCGCAGGGTGATGTGGCAGGAGGCGACAACCGAACCTGCCTGGCACAGCCGGATGTTGGGAGCTTCTCGCTATGGGTGCACGATGCAATGACTCGTTAGCGTCAGCGGCAGGAGTCGTCGAAGCCCAGGCACAGCCGGGCCGCGCACCGTGCTGCTCGGCACGTTGAGACGAGGGGTATGGCCCGCGAAGACTTCCAACTCAGTGGTGAGGACGCCCAGTTCAGTGGTGAAGACGCCCGGTTCGGCGGCATCGTGCAGGTCCTGGCGGCGGCGGTTCTGTGGGGCACTGTGGGACCCGCGCAGCTCATCGCCCATGCCGATGTCTCTCTCGTGAGCCTGGGTGCGTGCCGGATGCTGCTGGGCGGGGCGGTGCTGGGCCTGTTCACTGTGCGGGCCGCGGGGCTGCGTACGCTGTGGCAGCCGGCGACCCGGTGGTGGATGCTGGCCGGTGTCCTGGTGACTGCCGCCTTCCAGGTCTGCTTTCTGGAGGCGGTGGACCGTACGGGGGCGGCACTGGCCACGGTGGTGACCTTCGGGACCGTGCCGGTGATCACCGGGCTCTGCGCGTGGTGGTTCGAGCGGGAGAGAACCTCCGTGGCCGGGTGGTGCGGCACCGCGTGCTCACTCGTGGGTATCGGTGTGCTGCTCGTACCGGACGCGGCCGCTCAGGTGGATGTGACCGGCGTGCTGCTCGGCATCGCGTCGGGCAGCAGCTTCGGCACCTACATCGCGGCCACCCAGCAGCTCGCCCGGCGCGGTGCCGACACCACGGCGGCGGCGCCGATGAGCGTGCTGTGTGCCGGAGTTCTTCTGTCACCGTGGCTGTTTGCGGTGCCCGGCGGTCTGGGGGCGCCGCGTGCGGTGCTGTTGATCAGCTGGCTGGCGCTGGGCACGACGGCGCTGGGATATCTCCTTTTCGCCCGCGGCGTCACCCGGATCAGCGCTGCCACCGCGGGCACGCTGAGTCTCGGCGAACCGCTGGTCGCGGCAGTGCTGGGCGTCGCGCTGCTGGGCGAGCGGCCGGGTGCGGTGGCGGCCTGCGGGGCGGCGCTGCTGCTCGCCGGTCTGATCGCGGTCTCCCTGCCGGCACGCGGCCGGACGACGCAGGGCGGGACAGCGCCGGACGGGAAGGCGCCGGCTGCTGCCGCGAGCGGAGGGAGCAGGGAGGCCAAGGCTGGTTCCCGGCGCGGCACATCAAAAGTCGCGCCCAGGCGGGCGCGCCGCAGGCCCTGAGTCGGCCGGTGCCTTCGGTTGGTCGACAAACGCCGGGTAGCGCTGCTCGGTGTCGTAGTAGCGGTGGAACACGGGGGTTGCGGCGCCGGAGACGGGTGGCACGATCCACGACCAGTCGGCGCCGACGGTCCGCCCGGCTCGTTCCTCGCGAGCGATGTGCGTCAGGAAGTGGCGCGATTCGGTGTGGTGATCGCTGATGGTGACTCCTGCCTTCTCAAAGGAGTGGAGCACGGCGAGGTTCAGCTCCACCAGTGCGCGGTCCTTCCACAACGAGCGGTCGTGGGAAGTGTCCAGGCCCAGTCGGCGGGCGATATCGGGCAGCAGGTTGTAGCGGTCGGTGTCAGCCAGGTTGCGGGCACCGATCTCCGTGCCCATGTACCAGCCGTTGAAAGGGGCGAGCGGGTAGCGTACGCCGCCGATTTCCAGTCGCATCCCGGAGATGACCGGCACCGCGTACCAGCGCACACCCAGCCGGGCGAACCACTCGTACTCGGGGTGTTCGATCGGAACCTGGAGCACGGCGGAGTCCGGCAGGTCGAACCACCGCGGCTTGTCGTCGCGCCCGTGCACGATGAGAGGCAGGACATCGAAGGGAGTGCCCGGGCCGCCGGGCCAGCCCAGATTCTGCGCGGCGGCCGTGATATCGACGCTGACCGGGTCGCCGAGGATCGAACCGTCGGAGCGTGTGTAGCCCGCGTAGCGCACGAGCTGGTCGTTCCATATCCGCGGGGCCGGCCGCCGGGGGAGCTCCGGGGCGAAGACGGTGACGCACGGACGTATTCGTCCGCCGTTGGTGGCCTGGCACAGGTGCCGGACGATTTCCCGAGAGATCTGGTCGGCGCTGTCCACCTTCCGCCGGTCGCGCACGATCAGCGACTGCCAGTACAGACGGCCGATGCAGCGGATGCTGTTGCGCCAGGCGACCTTGGCGCCGAAGTCCAGTTCCTGCGCCGTGTGCGTGTACGTCCCGGTGCGCGAGATCTCTGCGGCCACCTCGGCCAGTCTCCGGTCCGCGGAACCGGCCTCGGGACGCTCGCGGTGATACAAGGTCACGAACTCCTCCGCCAGCGCCCGGACCGCTTCCGGTCCTGCGGAGGCGGTGTCGGAGTGGCAGCGCTCCTCCTCCGGACTCACGGGGTTCGCCTGTGCCGGGAGCGTTGGCGGAGCGCCGAGATCGCCCACAGTGAGGTCGTCGCCGCCCCGAGTGCCGCCCCGAGCACCGAGACCCCGGTCCAGCCGAGCCGGGCGTAGGCCAGGGAGGCGAGCGCCGACCCTGCGGCTCCGGCCAGGAAGTACGTCGTCATGTAGGCCGCGGTGAGACGGGACCTGATCTCCGGCGCCAAACGGTAGATCTCGCTCTGGTTGGTGATGTGCAGGGCTTGAGCCGCGAGATCGAGCACCACGATGCCCAGGGCCAGGGCCGGCAGCAGTGCGCTGCCCAGCCCGAGGGGGATCCACACGGCGAGCAGCAGTACGGAGGAGACACCGGTCACCTTGTGTGCCAGTCCCCGGTCCGCGAGGCGCCCGGCGCGTGCCGCGGCCAGCGCCCCGGCCAGGCCGAACAGGCCGAACAGGCCGATGACCCCGGGCGAGTAGCCGTACGGCGGGGCGGAGAGCAGGAAGGTCAGGGCGGTCCACAGCACGCTGAAGGCCCCGAACGACAGTGCCCCGTACACCGCCCGCAGCCGTAGCACCGGTTCCCGGGCGAACAGGTGGAACACCGAGGCCACGAGGTGCCGGTAGCCGGGAGCGCCCCTCTCCTGATACCGGGGCAGGAAGACCGCCGCCGTTGCCGCCAGACAGGCCATCATGACCGCGGCGCACCAGTAGACGGCGTGCCACCCGGCCCACTGCGCCAGCGCACCGGCCACGGTACGGGCGAACAGGATGCCGCACAGCAGCCCCGCCATGACGGTGCCCACGACGCGCCCGCGCTGATCAGGAGCGGACAGGGACGCGGCATAGGGCACCATCACCTGGGTGGTGACGGAGCACAGCCCCACCAGTCCTGCTCCCAGGAAGAGGGCCGGCTCCGATCGGGCGCTGGCCATGAGCACCAGGCTCACGGCGCAGGCCGAGGACAGGATGACGATCAGCCGGCGCCGTTCGAGCAGGTCGCCGAGGGGAAGGACGAGGAGCAGTGCCACCGCGTAGGCGCTCTGTCCCACCGTGACCAGCAGGCCGGCCTGTCCTTCCGGCAGGCCGAGGTCGCGGCCGATGTCGCCGAGCAGCGGCTGCACGTAGTAGTTGTTGGCCACGGACAACCCGGTGCCGACGGTGAGCAGCAAGACCACGCCGCGTCCCAGAACGGGCGCCGGGCGTTGTCGCGTGGGGTGTGGTGTGAGCGGTGTGGTCATGGCCGCTTTCCTTTTACGAGTCACGGTGGGCGGTGCTCCTGAGCCTGTACGGCGGCCAGTTCCTGCTCGATCCCCCGCCCCTGCCAGCGGGGGTGGACCAGGATCCGGTCCTTCGCTGCCGGGTCACCGTTCGGCGGCAGGCCCGCACAGCCCACGAGGAAGCTCCCCAGTGCCGCTACGTGCGTCCGGGGGCCGAGGCCCCCGGTGGCCGGGTGGCCGGCGGCGCCGTCGCCCAGGGCGTGTGACTTCAGCAGGCGCCGGATCTCCTGGCCGTCCGCCGCGGTCGCCTCCCTGATGTGCGGGACGGCCGACCGGCCGTGTGGTGCGGCGGGAAGCAACTCCCGGAGGATGGCGGCATGGTCGAAGGCGAAGTGCTGCTCCGCTGCGGGGTCCGGGAAGCCGCGCGGGGGGACGGGCAGCGGCTGCCACCACGCCGCCGCTGCGTCCCCGCCGCCGTGCACCTGCTGCGGCTGCGGCAGCAGCGCCGCGTAGACCAGGCTTACGTAGCGTCCTCTGGGGTCGCGGTCCGGTGAGGTGCGCCAGGACAGCGGAATGAGTTCGGTGTCGGTGGCGCGCAGCCCGGTTTCTTCCTGTAGTTCGCGGCGGGCCGCAGTTGTCGCGTCCTCGTCGGCGCCGACCTTTCCGCCGGGAAGCGCCCACCGGCCCTGGAACGGTTCCTTGCCCCTGCGAACCAGCAGGATGTGCCAGTTGTCACCGTCGTGGGCCAGCATCACCAGGTCGACGGTCAGGATGACGGCGCTCAGCGGGCACTCCTTGTGGTTGTCCGCACGCCGGCTACCCGAGATCAGAGGTGGAGGCGGCGGTGAAAGCGTGCAGGCGCGCGGAGAGTTCGCCCGAGGACGCGAGGTACTCCACCCCCGGGAGGCGGGTGGTGTGCTCGCCCACTGCCCATACGGTCTTGCCGGCGTCGACGGCCACGATCATCTCCTGGAGGGCTCCGTGCGAGCCCGGGACAGCGATCATGGCGTTGACGACGCTGGCCAGCACGATGTTGCGGCCGTTGGCGGTCAGACCGGTGTCCAGCCGGATATCCACCTCGGTGTGCGGCTGGGTCGTGCGGTTCGAGACACCTGGAAGCAGGCTCAGCACGCGGCCTCCGTTCTCCTTTGCACCGCGAGCCGCTGCTTCCATCGCTCCTCCGAGCCCACCGGTCACCAGAAGGCAGTCGGGCAGCCGTGCGACGGTCCCTCCCACCTCGTGGGCCAACTGGTACACCGGTGGTGGGCAGTTGCGTCCCTTGCCGACCACGGCGATGAGGATATCCGGCCATTTCTCCATGGGGCCTCAGTTCTTCTTCTTGCGCAGGCCGAGGGCGAAGAGCGCGTCGACGAAGCCGATCAGCCGCTTCTCCCGCCTGATCTTCGGCGAGTTGTCGGGGTGCTCTCCCTGAGCGGCGTACGCGTGCATGCGTTCTTCGGAGATGGCGACCAGCCTGCGGCCGATCTCCTGGAACTGCTGCGCGTCGATGCGCCCTTGGTCGAGGGCGGCAGTGCATCTCTCGTACGCCGCCAAGGGGCCCACGGTATGGACAGAACAGGTGTGCAGTGCCTGTCGCATCTGGTCGGCGAGCCGGCCCACGTCTTCGTCGGCCACGGACGCCGACGGTGCTCCTCGGTCCATTCGGCTCGCCTATCTCCCCAGGAAGGCCGGTTTCTCCGCGACGGCACTGGCCCACAGCGGCGACCAGTAGCGCTCCTCGCACAGTGCGCCGCGCCGCTCGATCACCGTGACGACTTCCTGGCTCGGGGCATTGGTGCGCAGCGCGATGCAGCAGTGCGCACTGCGCAGGACCATGGCGATTCCCTTCGGCTGCAGCCGCGCCTCCAGGAAGTTCACCGCATCGACCACCAGGCGCTCGTTGAGCTGAGGCTGACGCGCGAGGTAGTTCAGCCCCTTCTTGAGCTTGGAGTAGCCGGCCACTTTGCGGTCGGGAACATATCCGACATGGGCGACCCCGAAGGCGGGCGCCAGATGGTGTTCGCACAGCGAGACGTAGTGCACGTCGTTGACCAGGATCAGGTCCTGCATTCCGGGGTTGTCGAAGACCTTGAAGTCCTCTTCGATGTCGATGTCGCCCGGATTGATCGACTGGGCATACAACTCCGCCACCCGGCGCGGAGTCTGCGACATCACCTCGCTCTTGTCACCCTGGCCGAGACCGCGCAGCAGTTCGCTGATGGCGTTCTCGATCACGTCCACGTCCACCGGCTTGGGGGGAAGCGGTAAATGAGGTTGCTGGGATTCAGCCATGGTGTCATCCTCCAGGTCTTTGGGCCCGCTTTGTGGGCGGAACTCTCCAGGACGCGTCTTTTAGAGTCTGCACGGAACGATCGTTTGGCAGAGGCTAGAAACCGGATGGGAGCGAGTCAACCGGTGAGCAGCGAAAACACGCCAGGTGTTCGTGTGGTGCCCGCGCACGGAAATTCCCCGATGGCACAGGCCATTTCGTGGCCTCTCCGTGCGCGGGGCACCGGGGTTCGCTGCGCTACTTGTCCTGGTAGCTCGCCATGGCTTCGTTGACCAGGGGGGAGAAGAAGAGCGGGCCGATCGCATCCGCCCAGGCCATCCCCTCCCGGGTGAGTTTCAGCGCGGTGTTCTCGTCGGCGGCGAGCCACTGCCTTTCGCGGAGCAGGGCGAACTCTGTCGCGAAGTCGTCCTGGGGCGCCGTACCGAACAGCTTCCGGTAGTCGGTGACCGGCAGGCCGACGGTCTCCAGCAGCCGCTGCAGGACATACATCCGGCGCCGTTCCCCGTCGTCCATCCGGAAGGCCCACTGGGCCCGGCGGAACTCTTCGGAGGGGGTGGCGATGTAGTCGTCGATGATGCGCCGCACTTCGGGCACGGCCACCGCGTAATCGGTGGTGTAGTGCAGGGAAGTGGTGAACGAACGGGCGCCGACGCCGAGTCCCACCATGCCGGCCTGCTGGTTGTACTCGTCGATGCTCGCGTCTTCCCCCGGGGCGCCGGCGGGTGTCCCCAGCCGTCGGAAGACCCGCATCGAGGTCTGCTCGTAGCCGGCGGCCAGCAGGTAGTCGCGGCCGTACCGGTACAGGCGCAGGCGTTGCTCGTCCCACAGCCTGCCGTCCTTGTCGTGCCGGGTGCTCAGACCGGTCAAGGGGCGTACGTAGAGCGGGTACAGGTAGATCTCCTCCGGCTCCCAGGCCAGCGCGGCATCGAGGGAGATACGGAAGGAGCGCTCTGTCTGGCCGCCGATGCCGTAGATGAGGTCGATGTTCAAGACGGGGAAGCCGGCCTCGCGCAGCCGGGCCAGGGCCGTCTCCACCTCCGCGCGTTTCTGCGGTCGTACGGCGGCGCGGGCTTCCTCGTCGATGAAGCTCTGTACACCGATGCTCAGCCGGGTGGCGCCGCGCTCGGCGAGCACCGCGAGCCGGTCGGCGGTCGCGGTGGCCGGAGAGGTCTCCACCGACCAGGGGATGGCTCTGAGGTCTGCCCCCATCACGTTCTCGCAGATGTCGCAGAGCCGGGTGAGCTCTACGGGGGTGAGATAGGTGGGGGTGCCGCCGCCGAAGGCGGACATCAGGAAGCGAACCGGCCGCCCGCTTGCGTCTGTCGCTTCACGGGTCACCCGCGCTTGCCGTCCCAGCGTGTCCAGAAACGCGCTGGTGACGTCTTCCGGGGCGCCGGTACGGGTGAACAGATTGCAGAATCCGCAGCGCATCTCGCAGAACGGTATGTGCACGTAGAGCGAGAGGGAGTCAAGCTGCTCGTTCCTCCACAACTCGCTCAGTAACGGCCCGTTCTCCAGCCGCCGGTAGGCTTTTTGATGGGGATAGGCGTAGACGTACTGCTGGTAGGGAGTCTGCGGCAAAACTAATCTGCCCGAGGCCAGTTGGATGGGGGCAGAGGCGGCCATGGACAACACCTTCCCTCTCTTGACAAGGGAGCTGAAGTACGACTCTGCGGACACGGTAGCGGTCAGGTACACGCATACGTAAGCATGGCGGGCCACCTCTCGGAGTGGCCCGGGCATTTTCGGTCAGTGGACGGACGGACACCGGGAACGACCCAGGGGGTCAAGGCATTTGACTGCGAAACTTCTGATTGCCGCCGGAGGCGGCGGGGACGCGATCACCACCGCGATGGTCCACGCGGCTCTGCACGGTGACGACGCTCCCGCCCTCATCCTGACCTATGCCTGGGAACGCCTGGTGGTCGATCCGGTACCCGGCCCCAGACGCCGCACGGACTTCACCGGCACCGAACGCGTCGGTGACCAGGTGCACCTGATCACGCCCGGGTCGGCCCCCATCCCTCCCGCGGGCTCACTGCTGCCTCGGCTCGCGGCCGACCTGCGGCCCGCGCTCGGCCTCATCGACCCGTACGAGGGCACGGTGGGCCTGGCCCTCCAGATCGCCCAAGCCGCCGAATACTGCGGCGCCGACCGCGTCGAAATCGTCGACGTCGGCGGGGACGTGGCGGCCGACGGCAGCGAACCCACCCTGCGCAGCCCGCTGGGCGACGCGCTCGTCGTGGCGGCGTGCCTGCGCACCGGTATACCGGCCGCGGTGCACATCGCCGGCCCCGGACTCGACTCCGAGGTGCCCGAAGCCGTACTGCTGCCCCGCCTGGGCCTCCCGGAGTTCACCCTCACCGCCGCACACACGAACTGCGTCGGCAACGTCTTCGACTGGCACCCCTCCGAGGCGAGCGCCCTCCTGGTGGCCGCGGCCCGCGGCATACGGGGTGTCTGCGGTACCCGCGACGCGCCGGACCCGGTCGTGCTCAGCCCCGCCAGCGCACACGTCTACCGGCTCCCCTTGGCCCGTGTCCTGGAGATCAACCGGCTGGCCCAGGCGCTCGACGGCACTGCCGACCTGGCGGAAGCCGAGGAAGCCAGCCGCTCGGTGTGCGGTTTCTCCGAGGTCGCCCGCGAGCGCGAGCGCGCCCGTCAGCGGTGTGCGGCGCGAGGCAGTACGCGGCGAGAGGGCGGTGCACCGGACGCCGCCTCCCCCTACCAGCGGTTCGTCGAGTGGGAGCAGCGCACCGCGGCCACCGGCATCCAGTACGTCACCACCCGCCGGTTCGCCGAGGAACTGGGCCTCTCCCAGGGCGCACTGACGGCCCTCCGCAACCAGCTGAAGAACACCGCTCCCGCGCGCTCCGCACCACCTCTGTGGCAGCTGCACTCCGATGGACAGCTCACCCGGGAGAAGAGCTGAAGCCGGCGACGCCCACAGGCGCAAGATCCCCGAGAAGTCCAACGAATGCCGCCGCACCTTCCCTGACCCGCTCGACTCGTAACTTTAGTCAGCCCAGTTCCTTACTTCCTGCATGGCTCGTGGCGGAAACGACCTCTTAGGCTTGTGGGGATCCCGGTCTGACGCAGAGAATCAACCTGCCATTTCGCGAGAAGTCCTCCGCGTCTCCAGAGCTCGTTTCGAAAGGCTCGGCGCCAGGCCGAGCGACTGCAAATCGGATTCGATATTGAATTCAGCGCGAGAAGCGGCGCGAAATCAGGGGATAGACCCCGCGAACTACGACTACCTTTTTGTTGATATCACGAAGCACACCGGATGCAATTGGGGTGCCCAGGGTTCCATGCCCGGAAACTGGATCGTGTCCAACGCCGAGGGCCACAAGTCGTGGATGTGGATGCACGAGTTCGGACACAATCTCGGATTCAACCACCCTCTTACGCTACGGGGCTGCCCTGTGTCGGGGGACGTGACGCGGATCAACGGCAGCTGTACCCAAGGAGCGACTGACGATCCGGGAGACCCCGTGGGCGGTGGCGGCAAGCGACTCTACCCGGCCAGTTACCGGCAGTACGCGGGCTGGCTCTCCGGTTCCCAGATGATCCCGATCCGCACCAGCGGGTCGTACCAGCTGGGCGTCCTGGGGAAGGACGGTGTCCAGGAGTACCGGATCGACCGGGGCAACGGCTCCACTCTGTCACTGGAATTCCGTCGCCCCAAGCCGCCCTATGACGACTTTGCCTCGGACGACCCGCTGGTGAACGGCGTCACCGTGCGTATCGTCAGCGGGGACGGCAGGCACAACACGCTCGTCGACGCCACTCCCGCAACGTCGAGCACCAAGGACGCCCCCCTGGCGGCGGGCAAGATCCTGGTGGACGAGGTCGCCAAGGCGGCCGTCCGGGTCTGCTCGGTGGGCGACAACGGCGCTGACCTCAGGGTTGCCATCGGTGACACCTCGCCCGCCGACTGCAAAGACACGGAGGAGCTGACGGCTCCGACCGTGGCCAAGGCCGAGATCACCGGGGTCCGTCAGTCCACGGGTGAGGTGGTCCGCGACATTTCCGGCACTGGTGTGCCGGGGGCGATCGTGCAGTTCCTGCGGAACGATGGCAGGTGGGAGAACAACATGGCCACGGTCGAGGCCGATGGCACCTGGTCGCGGATCAACACTGTCTACGGTGCCGATGATGGCGTGACGGTTCGGCAGACCAAGGATGGTGAGACGTCCGACGCCTCCCCGAAGAAGTCCTACACGATTGCCAAGCCGACGATCGCCCTGGCGGAAATCCGAGTGAATGGTGCGAACTCCGAGCTCTCCTATCACGCTGCCGGCAAGGGAGTGCCAGGTGCTCGAATCCAGGTAGCGAACGCGTCCGGCGGCTGGACAGACCGCAACGTTGTCGGCGGAGACGGCTCCTGGTCATTCTCTGGCGGGTACGGTAACGCTTTTGCACGCGTCCGGCAGGTGCTCGACGGCATCACATCAGCCGCTTCGGATGATGGGGAGTGGAAGGTCCCGACCCCGACGATCTCCTCCGCTCAGATCACGGGCGTGGACGGGAGCGGCAAGACGCAGTACGCGCTGGAAGGCACCGGTCTGGCACATACCACGGTGCAGATCAGGAATGGTTCTTCCTGGGTGGACTCGGTGAAGGTGGGTCAGGACGGCAAGTGGTCGGTAGCCAAGTCCACCGCGACGCAAGACACCTCCGGTGCGGTGGTGCGTGTCGCGGGCAGCATCGGCGGCGTCACCCACTACTCGGCGGCTTCCGCGAAGAAGTCCTACACGATTGCCAAGCCAACCATTACCTCGCCCGGTGATGGAGCCACGGTGCAGGCCTCGTTCACCGCACATGGCAAGGGCGTATCCGGTGCCCAGGTCTCGGCCAAGATCGAAGGCGTGACCAAGAGCGTGACCGTGAACGCGAACGGCGACTGGACAGTCGACTTCACTGGCGTGGCCGGGGGCAAGCAGGAGCTGTCCGTCTCCCAGTCGCGTGATGGCCTGGTCTCCCCGGCAGAGCGGCGCAACATCACGGTTGCGGGCTCGGCCCCGGGGACGCCGCCCTCCTCTTGTGGGGGTGCCCCGGCCTGGGATTCCTCCAAGATTTACTGGGGCGGTGACCTCGTGTTCGACGTGACCGACGTCAACAATCCGTCGGCGGGATACACCGTCTACCGGGCTGCTTGGTGGAACGTGAATGTCCGCCCAGTGACCAACAACGGCCCCTGGGGCAAGGAGTGGATCCTGGTAGGCACCTGCCAGGCTCCCTGACGCGAGAACGCTCCGGCCCTCACTGGAGCCCGTGACTGCAGTCCAGTCACGGGCTCCGGTGCGCCTCACTCGGCGTGGGTGCGGGCGCGGGTCGTCGAACAGGTCTTGCCCGAGGCGGGATCGGAGCTTGTGGGTGGTGGTGTGCGGTCCGGCTCGGATACCCCTGGAAGAGATCAACGACCTGCGTCGTCGAATGATGGGAGTGGCCACTCAAGAGTCTTCCAACGTCCCTCGATTTTCATCTTTGGGCGTCGGAGGGAGCCGAGTCGATCACACCATGCTCTTGTGCATGCCCGAGAAAACCTCGCCCGAGTCAAGCCTGCACGGTTCCGCTGATCTATCCGTCGTGCCGGTGAGCCCTGGCGTCGATGATTGGATTCCGTCGGCCGACGAACTCGTCCAGGCCATCGTGGAGGTCATGAACCAGCGGTGCCGGACGAATTGAACAGCCATCATTCGTCGTTTGCCGAATATCCGGTGTGAGACCGCCGGGCAGACGTCCGCCGTTGCATGAGCCGCGTTCGTCGCCCCCATGGCGCCTACCACAGATGGTTGCAGCAAGCGGGCACGGCATGAGCTTGCTCGCCTGACTTCTCTTGCAGTCGTCCAGGTTCCCGGGCGCGCAGTCCACCGGAGAGCTCATCAGAGTCCGACGCCGCTGCAGGCAAGAGGAGTCCCATGCCCGCGTCCCTTCCGCTGCACCCTGCCTCCGGCACCCGCGCACAGTCTGCCGCGGTGATCGACAGCTCGGCTCCCCGCGTACTGATCGCCGTCGACGCCTATCCGTCGGACTCCCGCGAGGCCGCCCATTTCACTCGCCAACTGATCTCCGAACTGGCGGCGAAGGGGCATGAGGTGCATCTCGTGTGCCCGTCGGATCGGGGCCGTCCGAGGGTGGAGCGAGTGGACGGCGTCATCGTCTACCGTCTGCGCTCCCTGCCTGCGCTGATGCAGCCAACACGACGAGTGGTCATGCGTCTTGGGCTGCGTACCTGTGTCGAGCGGCTGATCGACCGGATTGCTCCCGATGTGCTGCATGTGCAGAGCCACTCCGTGATCGGCCGGGCCGTGGCCGGCGCCGCACGGCGTGCGGGGCTGCCCGTGGTGGCGGACACCAGCCATCGCCTGTTGCAGCGGGTGCGGGCAGGACAAGGGCTCCGCCTCGACGCCAAGCCCGTCACCCGCGGCGTCGACCCGGCTCACGTCCGCCCTTCTGGCACACTCACGGAGGGAACTCGCGCCCGTTTCCGCCTGCCCTGTCGGGACAAGGTGCCGGGGGCGCGGCGGCAGTCGTCGTCATGGGCCAGGCTCTCCGTCGCCGGGCTCGGGTTGGCCCTGGCCATGCTGGCCACCGTGCACGTGCCGGGCAACCGGGACCCGATCCGTGACGTCATCAGCTACTACGCCTTCGACTCGGCGACCGTCTGGCCGTACTACAGTTGGCGGGCTGTCGCTTGCGACCGGCACGTTCGCCTTGGGCATCGCCCTCCACCGGCTGCTGCCGCGGGGTAGCGGTCCTGCTTGCGCCCTGATCATCACCGGCGCGAGCACCCTCCTGCTGTCCGTGCTCTTCCCCACCGATCCGCCGGAGGTGGTGACTCCGCATGGTCTCGTCCACCGGTACGCCGCCATGACGGCTGGCCTGGTCGTCCCCGCGGCCGGCTCGCTCCTCGCCCGTCGCCTGCGGACAGTTCCTGGCTGGGCGCACACCAGCCGTCATGTCGGGAGGGCCGCCATCACGTGCTGGGTCAGTCTGCTGGCCTTCCTGGCCAGCCAAGTGCCGACGTGGTCTGAGGTAGCAGCCAGGACGGAGAGCATGAGATGGCACGGGGGAGGCCTGTTCGAGCGGATCCTGATGGTGTCCGAAATCGTGATGCTGATGATTCTCGCGGTGCGGGCAGCGCAAATTCGCCCGAGAACCTGAGGCGGCGCGGACGACGGCCCCTTCCCCACAGATGCGCCGCGGACAACGGACTTTCCCACAGATACGCCACCGCCCCGGTCTGACTCGCTTGATTGCGGGCAGACCGGGGCGGCGGCATTCACCGATCAGATGTCCCGGAAGATTTCGATCTGGGCGCCTACTGAGTTGAGGCGTTCCGCCAGGTCCTCGTAGCCGCGGTTGATGACGTAGACGTTGCGGAGGACCGAGGTGCCCTCCGCGGCCATCATGGCCAGGAGGACGACGACCGCCGGGCGCAGGGCGGGCGGGCACATCATCTCGGCGGCGCGCCAGCGCGTCGGGCCCTCGACCAGCAGGCGGTGGGGGTCGAGGAGTTTGACGTCCGCGCCCAGCCGGTTGAGGTCGGTGAGGTAGATCGCGCGGTTGTCGTAGACCCAGTCGTGGATCAGTGCCGAGCCCTGGGCGGTGGCCGCGATGGCCGCGAAGAACGGCACGTTGTCGATGTTGAGCCCGGGGAACGGCATCGGGTGGATCTTGTCGATCGGCGCCCGCAGTTTGGAGGGGCGCACGGTGAGGTCGATCAGCCGGGTACGGCCGTTGTCCGCTGGGTACTCCCCGGTCCTCTCGGTGTCGAGGCCCATCTCGTCCAGGACGGCCAGCTCGATCTCCAGGAACTCCACGGGAACCCGGCGGATCGTCAGTTCGGACTCGGTGACCACGGCCGCGGCGAGCAGGCTCATCGCCTCCACCGGGTCCTCCGACGGCGCGTAGTCGACGTCGCGGTCGATGTGCGCGACGCCGTGCACGGTCAGTGTCGTGGTGCCGATGCCCTCGACCTTGACGCCCAGTTGCTCCAGGAAGAAGCACAGGTCCTGGACCATGTAGTTGGAGCTGGCGTTGCGGATGACGGTGACGCCGTTGTGGCGGGCGGCGGCCAGCAGCGCGTTCTCGGTCACGGTGTCGCCGCGCTCGGTCAGCACGATCGGGTGGCCGGGGGCGGCCCGGTCGACCTGCGCGTGGTACATCCCGTCGGTCGCGGCGACTTCGAGCCCGAAGTGGCGCAGCGCGGTCATGTGCGGCTGGACGGTCCGGGTGCCGAGGTCGCAGCCGCCCGCGTACGGGATCCGGAACCGCTCCACCCGGTGCAGCAGCGGGCCGAGGAACATGATGACGCTGCGCGTCCTGCGCGCCGCCGCCATGTCCATTGCGTCCAGGTCGAGTTCGGCGGGCGGGACGATCTCCAGGTCCCCGTCGTCGTTGAGCCAGCGGGTGCGGACCCCGATGCTGCCCAGCACTTCGAGGATCCGGTAGACCTCCTCGATCCGCGCCACCCGCCGCAGCGTCGTACGGCCGGAGTTGAGCAGCGAGGCGCACAGCAGCGCGACGCATGCGTTCTTGCTCGTCTTGACGTCGATGGCGCCCGACAGCCGGCGCCCGCCGACCACGCGCAGATGCATGGGGCCCGCGTAGCCGAGCGAGACGATCTCGCTGTCGAGGGCCTCCCCGATGCGGGCGATCATCTCAAGGCTGATGTTCTGGTTACCGCGCTCGATCCGGTTCACGGCGCTCTGGCTGGTGCCGAGCGCCTCGGCGAGCTGGGTCTGCGTCCAGCCCCGATGCTGGCGCGCGTCACGGATGAGCTTCCCGATGCGTACGAGGTAGTCGTCTGCCATGGGGCTGAGGTTATATCACTTGTGAGATGAGCCCCCTGTTGAACGTGAGGCGCCAGGGCCGTACGGGGGAGTGGTTCCGCTCGCATGGCGGAGTGGCCGACCGGGCCGTCGCGTCGCGCTCGGGCCGCCGCGGCATGACCGTGGGGTGGTGATGTACTAGGGTTATCTCGACATCGAGATATCTGCCGAGAGGCGCTCTGCCGCCGCACGCGGAACAGGGTTCAGAGGGTCCGATGGGTAAGGGTTGCCTAACTAAGTCTTACCTTAGCGGATCGGCTCGGAGCCGGGGCGGCAGGATCGCGTGAGTAACGCGCACATTGATGAAGGAGACTGTCGTGTCGGCGAACAGCTTCGACGCCCGCGCCACCCTGCGCGTGGGCGACGAGTCGTACGAGATCTTCCGGCTGGACAAGGTCGAGGGCTCCGCCCGTCTGCCGTACAGCCTGAAGGTGCTCCTGGAGAACCTGCTCCGCACCGAGGACGGCGCGAACATCACCGCCGACCACATCCGGGCGCTGGGCAACTGGGACGCGAGCGCCCAGCCCAGCCAGGAGATCCAGTTCACGCCGGCCCGCGTGATCATGCAGGACTTCACCGGCGTTCCCTGCGTCGTGGACCTCGCGACCATGCGTGAGGCCGTCAAGGAGCTCGGCGGCGACCCGGCGAAGATCAACCCGCTGGCCCCGGCCGAGCTGGTCATCGACCACTCCGTCATCGCCGACCGCTTCGGCACCCCGGACGCCTTCGCCCAGAACGTCGAGCTGGAGTACGGCCGCAACAAGGAGCGCTACCAGTTCCTGCGCTGGGGCCAGACCGCGTTCGACGAGTTCAAGGTCGTCCCGCCCGGCACCGGCATCGTCCACCAGGTGAACATCGAGCACCTCGCGCGGACCGTCATGGTGCGCGGCGGGCAGGCCTACCCCGACACCCTCGTCGGCACCGACTCGCACACCACGATGGTCAACGGCCTCGGCGTGCTCGGCTGGGGCGTCGGCGGCATCGAGGCCGAGGCCGCGATGCTCGGCCAGCCGGTCTCGATGCTCATCCCGCGCGTCGTCGGCTTCAAGCTGACCGGTGAGCTGCCCACCGGCACCACCGCGACCGACCTGGTCCTCACGATCACCGAGATGCTGCGTAAGCACGGCGTCGTCGGTAAGTTCGTCGAGTTCTACGGCGAGGGTGTGGCGGCCACGAGCCTCGCCAACCGCGCCACCATCGGCAACATGTCGCCGGAGTTCGGCTCGACCGCCGCGATCTTCCCCGTGGACGACGAGACGCTGAACTACCTCAAGCTCACCGGCCGTTCCGAGCAGCAGGTCGCGCTCGTCGAGGCGTACGCCAAGGAGCAGGGCCTGTGGCTGGACCCGGCCGCCGAGCCGGACTTCTCCGAGAAGCTCGAGCTGGACCTGTCCACCGTCGTGCCCTCCATCGCCGGCCCGAAGCGCCCGCAGGACCGCATCGTCCTGGCCGAGGCCGCCCAGCAGTTCGCGAAGGACGTCCGCAACTACGTCGACGAGGACGAGGAGGCGGGCAAGGAGTCCTTCCCGGCCTCCGACGCCCCGGCCGTGGACCACAACGGCGCCCCGACCAAGCCGACCCAGGTCATCGCCCCCGACGGCAGCGTGTACGAGATCGACCACGGCGCCGTCACCGTCGCCGCGATCACCTCCTGCACCAACACCTCGAACCCGTACGTCATGGTCGCCGCCGCGCTGGTGGCCAAGAAGGCGGTCGAGAAGGGCCTCACCCGCAAGCCGTGGGTCAAGACCACGCTGGCCCCCGGGTCCAAGGTCGTCATGGACTACTACGACCGCGCCGGCCTCACCCCGTACCTCGACAAGCTGGGCTTCAACCTCGTCGGCTACGGCTGCACCACCTGCATCGGCAACTCCGGCCCGCTGCCGGAGGAGGTCTCCAGGGCCGTCAACGAGGCCGACCTGGCCGTCACTTCGGTGCTCTCCGGCAACCGCAACTTCGAGGGCCGGATCAACCCCGACGTCAAGATGAACTACCTGGCGTCCCCGCCGCTGGTCGTCGCGTACGCCATCGCCGGCTCCATGAAGGTGGACATCACCAGGGACGCCATCGGCAAGGACACCGAGGGCAACCCGGTCCACCTGAAGGACATCTGGCCCTCCGAGGCCGAGGTCGACGAGGTCGTGGCCTCCGCCATCGGCCAGGACATGTTCGCCACCTCCTACCAGGACGTGTTCGCCGGTGACGCCCAGTGGCAGGCGCTGCCGATCCCGACCGGCAACACCTTCGAGTGGGACGCCGAGTCCACCTATGTCCGCAAGCCCCCGTACTTCGAGGGCATGACGATGGAGACCAGCCCGGTCGAGGACATCGCCGGCGCCCGCGTACTGGCCAAGCTGGGCGACTCGGTCACCACCGACCACATCTCCCCGGCCGGCGCGATCAAGGCCGACACCCCGGCCGGCAAGTACCTCACCGAGCACGGCGTCGAGCGGCGCGACTTCAACAGCTACGGCTCGCGCCGCGGCAACCACGAGGTCATGATCCGCGGCACCTTCGCCAACATCCGGCTGCGCAACCAGATCGCGCCGGGCACCGAGGGCGGCTACACCCGGGACTTCACCGTCGAGGGCGGCCCGGTGTCGTTCATCTACGACGCGTCGCAGAACTACCAGGCCGCCGGCGTCCCGCTGGTCATCCTGGCCGGCAAGGAGTACGGCTCCGGCTCGTCCCGCGACTGGGCCGCCAAGGGCACCGCGCTGCTCGGCGTCAAGGCCGTCGTCGCCGAGTCCTACGAGCGCATCCACCGCTCGAACCTGATCGGCATGGGCGTGCTCCCGCTCCAGTTCCCCGAGGGCGCCTCCGCGCTGTCCCTGGGCCTGACCGGCGAGGAGACCTTCTCCATCGCGGGCGTCACCGAGCTGAACCAGGGCACCACCCCCCGTACGGTCAGGGTCACCGCCGACACGGCCCCCGGCGAAGCCGATAATGTACGCCGCGAGTTCGACGCGGTCGTCCGCATCGACACCCCCGGAGAGGCGGACTACTACCGCAACGGCGGCATCATGCAGTACGTGCTGCGTTCGCTGATCCGCAAGTAACCGCGGGCCGGCAGGGCAAACGGCAGGGTCGTACTCTCCGCGAGGGAGTGCGGCCCTGCCGCGTTGTGCGGGTCAGCCCAGCAGCTCGATCTCCGCCAACGCGGCCGCGCCGCCCGTTGGTTCGAGCCGGTAGTGGCGGTACGCGCCGGGGGACTCGGCGGCGAAGACGCGGGTCTGGCGGTTCCAGGCGAAGCGCTCGGAGGAGCGCCGGTCCACGGTCTTCCAGGTCTTCCCGTCCTCGGACCCCCTCAGCACCCAACCGGTCGGGGCGTCCGCCCTGTTGGCCGAGGTGAGGGTGTAGTACGCCACCTTTGAGGGGGACTTGGCCTCCACAGTGGCCGACTCGAAGGACGCTTCCGTGGCGGAGGAGTCGTCCACCAGTGCCGAGCCGTCCCGCACGGTGAGGTCCGCCCGGGGCGAGGGCGTCTTGTCGCCGCGGGTGAGGGAGGCCGGTGCCCCGCCCGTGCCCCACTTCGAGGGCCTCGGGCCCATCTCGAACTCCAGCGTGCCGCCCTGGGCGATGGCCGAGTGGGGGAGTGCGGTGGAGTTCCACGGCTTGCCGTTCAGCCGCACACCCTGGACGTAGACGTTCCGGGCGCTGTTGCGTGGGGCCTTCACCACCAGGTCCCCGCCCGGCAGATGGACGGTGGCCTCGGTGAACAGGGGCGACCCGATCGCGTACTCGGGGCTGCCCATCACCAGGGGGTAGAAGCCGAGCGCGCTGAAGAGGTACCAGGCGGACATCTCGCCGTTGTCCTCGTCGCCCGGATAGCCCTGGCCGTTCTCACTGCCCAGGTACAACCGGGACAGCACCTCGCGCACCTTCTCCTGCGTCTTCCACGGCTGACCTGCCGCGTCGTACATGTACGGGATGTGGTGCGAGACCTGGTTGCTGTGCCCGTACATGCCCATCCGGACGTCCCGGGCCTCGGTCATCTCGTGGATCACCCCGCCGTAGGAGCCCGCGAAGTCGGGGCTCGCGGTCTCCGGGGTGGCGAAGAAGGCGTCGAGCTTCTTCGCGAACGCGGCCTTGCCGCCGTAGAGGTTGGCCAGGCCACGGGTGTCCTGGGGGGCGGTGAACGCGAAGTTCCAGCCGTTGGTCTCGGTGTAGTCGTGGCCCCACACCCGCGGGTCGTACTGCCCGGGCTTCAGCCGCCACGCGCCGTCCGGGGTCCTGCCCTGGAAGAAGCCGATCCGCCGGTCGAAGTGTCTGACGTAGTTCTGGGCGCGGCCCAGGAAGTAGGCCGCCTCCTCCTGGTAGCGCTCCTTCTTCGTCTTCGCGTACAGCGCCTCGGCCATCCGCGCCAGGCCGAAGTCGTTGAGACAGCCCTCCAGCGCCCAGGACACGCCCTCGCGGGTCGAGGTGCTGGTGTAGCCGAGGAAGACCGAGGTCTCCATGCCCTTGCGGCCGACGCCCGGGGACGGCGGTGCGACGGTCGCGTTCTTCAGCGCCGCCTCGTACGCGGCCTCGGCGTCGAAGTTCCGCACGCCCTTGAGGTACGCGTCGGCGAGGGCCACGTCCGAGCTGGTGCCGGTCATCAGGTCGGCGTAGCCGGGCGAGGACCAGCGGGAGATCCAGCCGCCGTCCTTGTACTGCTGGACGAAGCCGTCGGCCATCCGCCCGGCCCGCTCGGGGGTGAGCAGGGAGTAGGCGGGCCAGGTCGTGCGATAGGTGTCCCAGAAGCCGTTGTTGACGTAGACCTCGCCGTCGACGATCTTCGCGCCGGTGCGGGTCGGGGTGTCCTCGCCGGCAGGCGGCGAAAAGGGGCTGGCGTACTGGTACTTGGGGCGCTGGCGGGTGCCGGTGTTCTCGAAGCCGGAGTTCGGATAGAGGTAGAGCCGGTAGAGGTTGGAGTAGAGGGTGGTGAGCTGGTCGCGGGTCGCGCCCGCCACCTCCACGACCCCGAGGATCCTGTCCCAGGCGGCCTGCGCGCGGGCCCTGACGGACTCCAGTGAGGCCGAACCGGGGATCTCCTGGGCGAGGTTGGCCTCGGCCTGCCCGGTGCCGATCAGGGAGGTCGCGATGCGCAGGGTCACGGTGCGGTCCGCGCCCGGGTCGAAGCGGTAGTAGCCGGTGACGTCCTTGCCTCCGCCGCCCTGGAGCTTGCCGCTGTCGGTGACCGGCCGGTCGAAGACGCCGTAGACGTAGAGCCGGGTGGCGCCGGTGGACAGGCCGCTCTTGACGTCGGAGTAGCCGGAGATGACGCCGCTCTCCGGATCGAGCGTGATCCCGCCCGAGTTGTCCACGTTGTCGAATATCACGCTCGCGTCCTCACCCGGAAAGGTGAACCGCATCAGCGCGGTGTGGTCGCCGGGCACGATCTCGGTGCGCAGACCGTTGTCGAAAGTGACGCCGTAGTAGTGGGGGCGGGCGGTCTCGTTCGCGTGGTGGAAGGGGAGGGCACGGGCTTTGCGGTCCGCGTCGGGGGTGCCCGACGCGGTGGACGGCATCACTTGGAAGGTCTGCCGGTCGCCCATCCAGGGGCTGGGTTCGTGGCTGGCGCTGAAGGCCTGCACGGTGGGGAGGTTGTCGGCGTTGTTGGCGCGCGCGTACTCGTACAGCCAGCTGGTGGAACCGGCGTTGGTCACCGGCGTCCAGAAGTTGAAGCCGTTCGGCAGAGCGGTCGCGGGGAAGTTGTTGCCGCGCGAGAAGCTGCCGCTGGAGTTGGTGCCACGGGTGGTCACCACGTGGTCCGAGGGATGCGCCGGGGCGGGCTCGGCCGGGGCGGGCGCGAGAAAGACGTCGTCCACCCAGCCGTGGAACCGCGCCGTGCCCTGGGGGGAGTCGTACGCGACGAGGATCCGGTCGACGGTCTTCCCGGCCGCCACCTGGCCGATCCGCGACTCCTTGTGGTTCCACTGGTTGACGTACAGCGTCTTGGAGTCGGCCTGCCCCTCGGGCGTCAGTCGGGCGCCGTGCTGGTCGGTGGCGCCCAGATCGCTCAGATACGAGCCGTCGGTGAAGGCGAGATCGACCGAGACGTGCGTGGTGGGGTAGCGGAGATCGGTCTCGCCCAGCGCGGGATAGAGCTGGTACGAGAGCACGGTGTCCGCGGTGACGGCCGTGTCCACGTCGAAGACCTTGTTGTACGAGTACGCGCGCCCCTCCGGCTGGTGCGTGCCCGCGTACAGCAGGGCGTGGGTGCCGGAGAAGCCCGCGTCGGCCTTGGCGGTGGGGCTGTCCGAGGGGCCCCGGTCGATGTGGGTGCGCATGTCGGAGGTTTCGGGCTCGCTAGTGTCCCCGTCCGGGGACTGCGCCTCGGCCGACCCCGACGCATGGCCGCCGCCGTCGACCCCGGACGCCTTTCGCTCGCCGTCCGCGGTCGTTTCGACCGTATCGCTCCAGTCCGGCTGGGGATCGCCCGGTTCGAAGGAGGAGGTGAACTTCCGTTCGGCCTGGGCCGGTTCGCGGCCGGCGGCCGCCGCGCTCGCGTGGACCGCCGCGCCCTGCGCCGTCGCCAACAGCGCGACGGCCGCCACCAGGGCGGCCGCGCGTCGGTGACCTCGCCATCGTCTCCGCTGCATGTCCCGGCCCCTCCAACGATCTGGACAACGTTGTCTACCGGTTGTGCGGAGACAAGTAATCGCCGACTCCGCGGGTGGTGTCAAGGGATGCGCGGATTCCACTCCGACGGGCCATCAAAAGGGCCATCGGGCGGGAGGTTGGGAGATGTCCGAAGCGTTCAATTCGGTCCGGATTTGGCCCGTGAGGGGGGTCGTTTTTCCCGAGGTCTCAACTCGGGAAAGATGCCGGTCCGGGCTGCATTCGATCTTGCCCGTTGCGCGGGGAGTGGACTATACCTGTCGGCGTCCGCCTGGCCGTCCTCAACGGCAGCGGACGGGGG